>WAMX01000001.1 GCA_015522095.1 Nanobdellati archaeon
CGCGGGGAAGAGAACCCCATAATCAAGGAGATTGACAGCAAGCAGATAATCCTCCACGAACCGGTTTATGTGCTGGACCCGGAGGGCGAGTTCAGGCACGGTAAGTTCTGGCACGGGCGCGAGGGCACCTTCGTCATCGGGGGCTTCCCGCACGGCACATACAGGACCCAGCTCCCCGCAAAAAAGTACTCGCTCGCGCCGCAGGAGCTGACGGCACCCGCAGCCGCTGCGCTCCTCCTGTCCTGGATTTATGAGGGGCTCCGCCTTTAACAGGTCTCAATGAACCTGGAGCTCGCGATGCCCTTCGAGAAGAGCTGTATCTTGGCGGTCTGGCCGGACGAACACGAAACCGTCGTGGCAAGGGTCGCGGTGCTCCGGGAGGGTATGGAAAGCGAGACGGAGCTGTTGAAGGAAGTTGTGCTGCCCACATCTACCCTGTACCCGTCAATGGTGAGGGCGGAGGAGCCGGCATTGTTGATTATCAGGACAAGCTTGCCGCCGCTCAGGTAGGAACCGGCAAGGGAGAGGGAGGACATGGCCTGCTGGTCAACCTGCTCAGATATCCTCTCCTCGGCGCTTCCGGACAGGGTCGCGGACTGCCTCTGGTACCACACCCACATTCCGCCTGCCGCAGAAACAACAAGGAGCATGAGAAGGATGGCAGATATGACGGGGCTTATTCCCTTCATAAAAATAAAGAAAAAGAGGGATATTTAACCTTACGGGCAGGTTTCCGTGTAGTCCTGCGTGCTGATACCCGCAACGAAGAGCTGCACCGTGACGGACTTCGAGGAAGTGCAGGTCACCGTTGTCGCGAGCTCTGCCGTGCTCTGGGAATTCAGCTGCTTCTTCACGGAAGTGTTGACGGTCGTGCTTCCGCCAGAAGTTATCTTGAAGCCCGTGATGTTCACAGCGGAAGTGCCGGCATTGTTTATGAGCAGGGTCAGGTTGCCATCAGAGCGCTTGTAGAGCCCTGCGAGCGACACAGAAGCGCTGGTTTGCTGGGAAACCTGCTCGCTGATTTTTTCCTCTGTTTTCCCGCCAACAACCGCGCTCTGCCTCTGGTACCAGACCCATGCGCCGCCAACGGATGCCACAGCCATGAGAAGCAGCAACACGGTCGCTATGACGGGGCTTATCCCTTTCATAGTAAAGAAGCACGGAAGGAGTATTTATGCACTCTCCTGCAAATGATTAAATAGCTCTTTCCCTTCGAATCTTATGGGTTTCAGGCTTCCCGGGGCGGCAGTGCCCCTGCACTACAACCTCCTGATTGAGCCGGACCTTGAGGAGTTCCGCTTCACGGGAAGGGTGGAAATTCTGGTTGAGGCCAGGAAAGCGGAGAGAATTGAGCTCAACTCATCCGGGCTCCACATAAGCACGGTGCGCATCTTCGAAGGCAGGGAGATGGTCGAGCCGGAGTTCGAGCTTGATGAGGAGCGCGAGAGGCTCATAATCCGGGCGGGACTGAACGGCAGGGCACTGCTCATAGTGGAGTTCGAGGGGGAGATAAGTGACAGGCTCGTCGGGCTCTACAGGAGCAGGTATGGCGAGGGGAAATGGCTTGCCACCACGCAGTTCGAGGCACCCTACGCCCGCAGGATGTTCCCGTGCTTCGATGAGCCGGATTTCAAGGCAAGCTTCTCGCTTTCAGTGATTGCGGAGAGGGGTCAGGAAGTGGTCTCGAACATGCCCGTGAGGGCTGAAAAGGAATTCAGGGGCAAGAAGCTGGTCGTCTTTGAGAAGACGCCGCCCATGTCCACCTACCTACTCTACCTCGGCGTGGGGGATTTTGAGTTCCTTGGCCCGAAGGGCAGGACGCGCGTCGTGACCACGCCCGGGAAGAAGGAGCGCGGCAATTTCGCGCTTGAGTACTGCAACCGCGTGCTCGAGTACTTTGAGGATTACTCGGGAGTCCCCTACCCCCTGCCCAAGGTGGATCTCATAGCTGTCCCTGACTTCGGGTGGGGCGCAATGGAAAACTGGGGCGCCATCACTTTCCGCGAGGTGCTGCTCCTGCACGGCGAGGACACGTCACGCGCCATACGCAAGCGCATACTTGAAGTCCTGGCACACGAGCTCTGGCACCAGTGGTCGGGGAATCTCGTGACAATGAAGTGGTGGAATGACCTGTGGCTGAATGAAAGCTTCGCAACATATATGGC
>WAMX01000002.1 GCA_015522095.1 Nanobdellati archaeon
CATACTCCCTCGCCCTCATGCAGCTGAAGATTTCCTCCACCGGCAGGCCGAGCTCCCCCATGATTCGCTCCAGAAGCTCATCCGTCACCCAGCCCGTGTTCTTGGTCTTCTGCTCCTCGTAGAGCCTTGCGTGGAACCGGAGGAACGCCTCATTCCCCGCCTCCTGAAAGATGCACTCCGCTGCATTCGCCGCCTTCAGCGAGTCCCTTCCTATGAAGACGAAGTCCTTGTAGACTAGCTGGACCCTGCCCTCCTCAATCAGTGCCCTGAGGCGTGGCACTGTCTCAAGCTCGAAGCGCCTGCACCACCTGCACTGGTAGTCGTAGTAATAGGTGATCTTGACGGGCGCGTCATCACTCCCGTAGGCCGGGTCGAGGAAGGCTTCCTGAGTCTCCACGGGCGTTTCCCCTGCCCCTTCCCCTGAGTAGACCTGCACCGCCATCGCCACGGCAATCAGCGCAAGGACTGCCAGCAGGACCCTCATGCCCACCACATAAACGGCATTTTATAAACCTGGAGCTTTTGTAGAAATGTGAAGATCAGCTTTGAACTAAAGGAGCTCATCCCGCCAGGATGCCACTGCAACCTCGAGGAGAAGCTGGGGGCGCTTGAGGGGGTTGACTCCGCGTCCGTAAATCCCAGCACCAACGAGGTTACCGTGGAATTCCGCCCCGATAAAATATCTGCTGAGGAGATTGTGAATTTCCTGAAAAAGTGCGGCTACACCTGCACCCATCATGCCGGCCACGAAGGCCACGGCAGGGGGGAGCACGAAGGCCACATCAACCACCACGAGATGATGATGAAGGAGTTCCGCACCAAGACCGCGGTCTCCCTGCTTGCCAGCATCCCCGTGCTCCTGCTCTCACCCACCCTGCAGGGGTGGTTCGGCTTCAGCCTCGACACCGGCTTCAACACCCCCCTGCTTGTGCTGTTCTCCTCCATAATAGCGCTCTACGGGGCGTCCCCCTTCTACCGCGGCGCCCTGCGGTCCCTCAAAAGCGGCATCCTTGACATGAATGTCCTCGTGAGCCTTGCCGTCGGATCCGGCTACCTTTACAGCCTTGGCTCGACCTTTCTCTTCCAGGCGGCCGACTTTTACTGGGAAATATCCACGCTTGTGGTCTTCCTGCTCTTTGGCCACTGGATGGAGATGAGGGCAGTGATGGGCGCATCCGGGGCGCTCAATGAGCTGGTCAAGCTCATCCCCCCGAAGGCAAATCTCGTGAGGGGTGATGATATCATCGAGGTTGAGACCTCCGAGGTAAAGGTGGGCGACATACTGCTGATACGTCCGGGCGAGAAGATACCGCTGGACGGTGTGGTCATTGAGGGGGAAACAAGCGTGGACGAGTCCATGATAACTGGCGAGTCGAAGCCCGTGGAGAAGTCGCACGGCGACCGCGTCATTGGCGGCACCATCAACCAGACGGGTTCCATCAGGGTAAAGGTGGACCGGGTTGGGAAGGACACCGCCCTCTCCCAGATAATTGAGCTTGTGAAGAGCGCGCAGGCATCGAAGCCGCGCACCCAGAAGCTTGCGGACCGTGCCGCCCATTACCTCACACTCACCGCAATAATTGTCGGCGCGGGAACATTTGCCTACTGGTATGGTTTTGCGTCGGCCGGCACCGTCTTCGCCCTCACCCTTGCGATAACCGTGCTGGTAATAGCCTGTCCCCACGCCCTTGGCCTCGCCATACCCACCGTGACCTCCATCGCAACGACCCTTGCCGCGAAGCACGGGATGCTCGTGAAGGACATGCAAGCAGTTGAGGTGGCAAGGGAGCTGGACTTTGTGGTCTTTGACAAGACCGGCACGCTCACTGAGGGGCGGTTCGGGGTGTCGGATGTTGTGGCGCTTGCGGACTGGGATGAGAAGAAGCTCCTTGAGATGGCGGCGGCCATTGAGGTTCACTCCGAGCATGTGATTGCAAAGGGAGTGGTCGAGCACGCCAGGGAGATGGGCATCAAGATCCCCAAGGCAACGAAGTTCCGCGCTCTTCCCGGTAAGGGTGCCACCGCACGCATCGGCAGGGTTGAGGCCTATGCGGGCAACCTCGCCCTTGTGAAGGAGCTCGGCCTGGACAGCGCCGCCGTGGAGTCGCAGGCGCAGAGGCTGGCGTCCCAGGGCAAGACCGCCATATACATCGCCACTAAGAAGGGGGTCAAGGGGATAATCGGGCTCTCCGACATAATCCGCCCGGAGTCAAAAGAGGCCGTCGCCATGCTCAGGAAGATGGGCGTTAAGGTTGCGATGCTCACGGGGGACAACCGGGTCACGGCAGAGTATGTTGCCCGGGAGCTCGGGCTGGACACATTCTTCGCGGAAGTCCTCCCCGGCGACAAGGCGGGGAAGGTCAGGGAGCTCCAGAGGCAGGGGAGAGTGGCGATGGTTGGTGATGGCGTGAATGATGCGCCCGCCCTCGTGCAGGCCGATGTGGGCATAGCCATAGGCACGGGGACGGATGTCGCCGTTGAGTCTGCCGACATAGTGCTTGTGAAGAATGACCCGCGCGACATCGCCCGCCTCATAAAGCTCAGCAGGATAAC
>WAMX01000003.1 GCA_015522095.1 Nanobdellati archaeon
GAAGAGTGCCACTACCGTGAGCGAGCCGGTGGTTACGACTTCCCTGCGGTCAACCTTGAAGGGCCTGCTCACAAAGGCGAGGAACCCCCCTATGAGGGTTATCTGGGTTATTGCCGAGCCAAGCGAGTCTCCGACATTTATGTCGCCGTGGCCGAGGAAGGACGCCCACACGGCATTGAATATCTCGGGCAGGTCAGTCCCTATGGAAACAAGCGTTATCCCTATGAGGAATGGGTGGACATCGAGGGCAAGTGCCACCTTCTTCCCGTACTCGACGACCTTGTTGCTCGAATACAGCATCACTGCCACGCCGGCGCCGAGCACAAGGAAGGAAAGCAGCACATTAACTCCTTTTTTTACGCCGTAATAAACTTATCTGAGCAATATATCGAAGAGTGAA
Organism: Nanobdellati archaeon; assembly: GCA_015522095.1. Taxonomy (GTDB): domain Archaea; phylum SpSt-1190; class SpSt-1190; order SpSt-1190; family SpSt-1190; genus WAMX01. Next base: position 401 of record WAMX01000003.1, read on the forward strand.
AACAGTATGCCCACGAGCACCCCTCCAAGGGCGAATGCGACGGCACTCTTCCAGGGGTTCCTCTTCATGAGCTTCCCAATGTAGCCGCCGAGGAAGAGCAGCAGCGCGAACGATGCCGCAAAGGACACCGAAAGCGCCTGGTTGAAGCCAACGAGCCCCCGCGCGCTCAGGAAGAAGGGCAGGATGGGAAGTATTGCGCCAAGGAAGGGCGAGACGGCATCTATGATTGCAAGCTCCACGCTCTTGCGGTGTGCTTCCTTCTCGAGCAGGCTCCCGCGGAGGCTCCCGAAGGTGTGCCTCTCAATCTCCCTCATCTCTATCTCGCGCTCCGTGCGCTCCGCCGCGTATGCCCCGAAAAACCCGCTTATCGCTATGGCAATGCTCGTGCCAATTCCTGCCTTTATTATTGCCAGCGAGTCCCCGATTGCAAGCGCCCCTCCAACGAGGAGCCCGAATGCGGTCATTATCCCATCAAAAAAGTTCATCACAAAGTACCTTCGGGCTATCGGGTCGTCCAGCAATCACATCTCCTCTAATGTGACGGCATGCTCAACAATCTCCCGCCCGGCCGCGACCTCGTCAATGCTGTGCACCGCGCCGCCGAGGGACTCCACAACATCTATCACGCTGTCGAGCTCGATTCCCGGCCCCATCAGGGTCAGCCGTACATTCTCAACCTTCTTGTCTATCTCAAGGAGGCTTACATTGACGCCTGAAACACCCTTGAGCGCGCTCAGCTTCTTCGCATACTCGACTATGCTCGGCTCCATGGGCTTGACCACATCGAGCACGAGCCTCCTTATCTTTGACACCTCAACACCCCTCCGCATCGTTTTTATTCTTTTGCCCGCTTTCATTTGGGTGATGAATCACAGTTACTCTGAGCTCTGCGGTGATGAGTTTTCGCTGGCTGACACATCCACCCATCTCCCTGTGAACACATAGCCCGCAAGCTGCCCGATTGAGGCAAGCTTCGGCAGGACTGCCGTTTCAAGCGATGACTTCCCCTCCGGCACGAGCTCAATCACCTCGGGCTCGAGCACAAATATCCCTGCAGATATGAGGTGGCTGCTTGCCTTGGGCGGCTTCTCCCTGAACTTTGTTATCTTCGAGCCAACAATCTCGGGCACCCCGAACTTCTGGGGTTCCACCCAGGTGGTCAGGGCAACGGTTGCCATGGCCTTCTGCGATAGATGGAACCTGTAGAGGTCGAAGTAGTCAATTTCCGCGTAATTGTCCCCGTATATGAGGAAGAAGGGATTGTCCACAATGTGCCTCACATGCCGCAGGGCGCCGGCGGTCCCCGCACCCTTCTCCTCAACGAACAGGAAATCCACGTCCCCCTTCTTCACAAAATCCCTCAGCTTTGTCAGGGGCGCCCCCACAAACACAATTTTCTTCACGCCCGCCCTCCTGAGTGCCTCTACCTGCTCCTCAATGAGGGGGCGGTCCTTGAAGTTCCTGAGCAGGAGCTCTTCCCTCCCGCCCACAAGCATCACTGCCGCCTTCGGGGTAAGGAGCGGAACCGCCGCCTCAATGAGCTGCTCAAAAACCGCTGACCTGCTCTCCCCCGCAATCCCCACAAGCCTGTCTGCCTTCTTGAGGAGCTCTTCTTCAAGGGTCAGGCTTATGCGCTTTTTTGTCACACCATGTATTACCCTGCACCTTTAAATCTTCAATGCCTTCCTCACGGCAAGCTCGATTATATCCACAACTTCCCCCTCTGCGAGCCTGTCCGTGTCAAGGACGAGGTCGTATATGCTCAGGTCATTCATATCTATGCCGTATATCCTGCGGTAGTTGGCTATGTCCTGCTCGTCCCTCTCCACGAGCTCCTTCGCCGCCTTTTTTATGTCCAGCCCTTCCCTCCTGGCCATTCTCCTCGCCCGCGTTTCTGGCGAGGCCTTGAGGAACACCCTGAAGTCTGCCCCGCTTGCCATGAAGCCCGTAAGGCGGCCGTCCAGCACGCCTTCCCC
>WAMX01000004.1 GCA_015522095.1 Nanobdellati archaeon
GGTGGGGAGAAGCCCCTCAAGGAGAAGCTCATCGCCACCGTGAAGGGGGAGAAGCCCGCAAAGGTTGCGCTCAAGGAGCGGCTCCTCAAGAAATCATCTAAGAAGTGACTTGAGCTCCTCGAAGGTTTCCCTGGAGAGGAGGCCCTCCTCGTACTGCTTCCTCAGGAGCTCCGAGAGGTCGGAGCCCTCCCTTGTGGACTCCTTTTTCTCCATCAGGGATTTCAGCCGGGAAACCGCCTGCTTTGCCGAGCGCTTCCTCCTGCGCACATACTTCCTGTAAAGCACATAGCCGAGCACGGCCGCCGAGACAAGCCAGGCAAGCCAGATGTACCAGGAAGGCGGGACACGCGGGACGGTCACGGGCGGGAGTACCCTCGGCTTGGAAACCTGTATGCGGTATTTTATCTGCTCAATTATGCTCTCAACCTCGGAGATGGTGTTTATTGCATCCACGGTGCGGTCCTCATCGAGGAATGTTTCAGCAACATCCAGAAGCTCCCTTGACCTCTTTATCTGGGAGAGTATGTAGGTCACGTCTATGCCCTTTGCGGCAAGCGAGCCTGCCTCCCCCTCCAGGTCGAGGAGGCGATCGCGGAGAATTGAAATCTTGGCGCGCAGGGCGTCCTCCTGCGTCTTGAACACAATTATCTTGTAATACTCCGAGACCTCCGTTTCCTTGGAAACTATTCGCATTTTTGAAACATACGTGCGCGCATTCGCGTCGGAGGGTATCTTGAACGCTACAACCATATACCCCGTCTCCCCCGGCTCCAGGGAAGAAATCCCGTTGTTCACCTTGTACCATCCCGGCTCGACATCATCAAAGAAGACCGTGATGTCCGTGAGCGGGACATCCCCCGTGTTCTTGACCTCTATGGTCACATAGCCCGTGGAGCCCCTGTTGACGACGAGCTGCTCGGGGAAGATGTTGGTGATGGTGAGCTCTATGACCGCCGCCTCCACGGGGGCGATGACCTCCGGCTTTTCCGGGGCCGTCACGTTGGTGACATTCCCGCTCACAACAAGGAAGGTCCTTGTCGTTTCAATTGGGGGATTCAGGGGAGAGTAGTTAAGCAGGACGTGGAGGGTGTAGTTGCCAGCGGGCTGGGAGGAATACACGAAAAGACTCCTGTTCAGGGTGCGGTTGCCGCCGGCTGGCACATATATCGCCTCGCCCGTGACCCTGTCGTAAGTGGTGTTGCCCCTCGAGATCCAGTAGGAGAGGAATACGTCCTGGCTGAGGTCCCCCATATTCTCAAGGAGGACCGTGAAATTCTGGTATGTGCCCCGGGGGACCTCAGGCTCAAGGGAGGTTATGACGACATCGAAAGGACCCCCGTAGCTGAGGCGGAAGGACTTCAGCCGCTTCACCGTGCGCCCTTCCTGGTTGAGCGTGAGCACGGCAAGATAGTCCCCTATGGCGGCATTTGCCGGCAGCGCATACCTGTACACGTACAGCTTGCTTGTCCCGTCCGAGTGGACGGTCGAGAACGACTCGGTCGTGAAGAAGAGGTTCTGGGCAGGGTCATATACGGTCAGGTTTATGCGGTCGGGATCATTGAAGGGGCTGTCCGAGTATGCAAGCACATAGAAATTCAGGGTGTTGTCAGGATACCATATGAAGCTCGTGTCAAAGTCCACCTTGAAAAACTCGGTGACCCTGAAGATGTATGTGGAGTTTCCCGTCGTTGTCTTGCCGGACACGCCGTCATAGACGGTTGCGTTGAGGAGGACGGTGTAATTCCCAACAGGGGCATCATCGGGAATGGTGTAGGTTATCAGGGGCTCAACCAGACCCTCCACATCTTCATAATCCCCGGAATAGCGGAGGTATCCCTCGGAGTCGTATATGCGGACGGAGAGATTCCCCCTGACGGAGAGGCCGCCGAGATCAGTGCTGTTGGCATAGAGCGTCAGGGTTTCCCCGAGGAAGTATGTTGAGAGCTTCGTGGATGCGACCGGGGCGGGTACGGGATAGACATACATCGTGAGGTTCTTCCGCGAGTACAGCCCGAGGTTGTCGCGGACCTCTATGCTGAGCGTGTAGTTGCCGTGCGCATTTGTGGTTGCCCAGGATGAGGGGTAGTCGATGTGGTAGTAGTATGTGTTGTTGACCGTGCTGTCGAGCACAAGGTCCCTGGATTCGACGCGCCCGTCAGGCCTGAACACCACGAGCCTCGCCAGCCCTATCCCCGTGAGGGACTTGTCGGTCACGTTGGCGTACACGGTTATGTTCTCGCCGGGTGCGGTGATGTTCTTGGTCAGGGTGGCGTTTATCTCCGCAAGCTCCCTCGGAATGAGTGTTATGTTCAGGAACCTCCACAGCGGCACGCCCGTCGAGGTGACATTGAACGTGGAGTTGTAATAATCCCTCTTAACTCCCGTCAGGTTCCACCATATCGAAAAGGTGTAGTTGGACTGCTTCTGGACCGTGAAGTTCGTTTCATTGGCGTATGTGTAATTCACATCGTAGGGCAGAATGGTTATGTTCACGGGGGCGTTACCCCTGTTCGAGACCACAACATCGCACACCTTCCCCTCGTCAAAGGCCGTTTCCGCCGTGCAGTTCTGCGGCGCCATTGTCCAGGAGCGGTTTTCAAGGACCTCAATGTTGAGCGTGAAGAAGTCATACCCGCCATTGGAGCTCGTCACATTGACGGTTCCGCTGTAATTTCCAGGGCTGTAGCCCGCGGGGACCTGAACGCTTATTGAAATGTTGATTACCTCCCCCACCGGCACAAAGTTCACAACAGGGGAGAAGGTCACGGTGAAGTCGCTGAGACCCGTTACGGTGGTCGAAACGCCGTCCACCTGCGCGTTTCCAAGGTTGCGGAGGGTGTAGTTTCCAACCTCCGTGGTCGCCCCCTGATGGACGGTTCCATTGACTTCCAGCTCATCCACGCCAAGGGAGGGGTTGGATGTCACGGTGACTGTGATGGTGGTGGTGTTGAAGGTCACGCCCACGCCCGGGTTGTCCCAGGTCACATTCACGGTGACATTGTAGTCCCCCGGGGTGCTCCTCTTCACAGCAATCTCAAAGACCTGCGTGCAATGCCCGCCCGGAGCTATGTCGCCGCAGGAGTATGTGTTGTTCGTGACATTGGTGAGCCAGTATGCCTCGGGCAGGACAAGCGTCATATTGGTGGCAATTCCCGTGGACCCGCCTATGTTCGTCGAGTTCACCACAACTGTGAAATTCTGGAAATAGTACCAGCTGACACTGTCGGCGATTATTGAGGAAGGTTCGGCAGTAACATTCATATAA
>WAMX01000005.1 GCA_015522095.1 Nanobdellati archaeon
GAAGAGGGAAAGAAGAAGTATGAGGCGCTGGAGCGCATATCTGTCGTTGTTGTCACCCTGTTCGAGGCGGCAATATATGTCTTTATGGGCGGGCTTCCCCCGGAGGTGCCAACCCTTTCGTGGAAGCTTTTCATAGTCCTGCAGCTTTCCCTCGGGACCTTCCTGCTCGTGCTTCTTGACCAGGTGAGCTCCCGGTGGGGCTTCATGAGCGGGATAAGCCTCTTCATCGCTGCGGGCGTCAGCGAGCAAATAGTGACGGGGATGTTCAACCCCCAGCCCAACCCGCAGAACCCGGGCGTGCCTGCAGGCGCGGTTTTTGCGGCGATTGCATATCTTGCGCAGGGAAACCCCGGCGCATCACTCACCGTGATATTTCCCGTCCTCTCAACCATACTTATCTTCCTGCTCGTTGTCTATGCGAGCGGGATAAAGGTGGAAGTGCCCCTTTCATTTGCAAGGGTGCGCGGGGCAGTTACCCGGTGGCCCCTCAACCTCTTCTACACCTCCAATATCCCCGTCATCTTCACGGCTGCCCTCATAGCCAACTTTGAGCTCTGGAGCAGGTTCCTTGCCGCCCGCGGGCTCTCCATCTTCGGGGTGTTTGATGCCTCGGGCAGGGTCACGGGGGGCCTTGCTTACTATTTCGTCCCGCCGACCGAGCTCGTTTACACCTTCCTCTTCAACCCCATCCAGTTCTTCCAGGGCCTGATTTCGGGGGGCGTCTATCTCGAGATGGTGCTCCGCGCCATAGTCTACACGCTCACAATGGTGGGCGGCTCAATCATGTTTGCCCGCTTCTGGGTTTACACGTCCAACATGGATGCGAGGGCGGTGGCGAAGCAGATACAGCAGAGCGGCTTCTCCATTCCAGGGTTCCGCAGGGACCCGCGCATACTCACGAAGGTCCTTGAGCGGTACATCCCCTACCTCACCGACCTTGGTGCCATAGCGGTGGGGCTGCTGGCGGCGGGTGCCGACTTTACCCGCGCCCTCTCGAGGGGAACTGGCATCCTCCTCGCGGTCATGATAATATACCAGCTTTACCAGACAATTATGCAGCAGTATGCAATGGACATGCATCCTGCGCTGAGGAAGTTCCTGAGGGGTTGAGATGCTGGCGGAATTTGCGGTCGTGGTTTTTGCATACATGTTCCTCATAAATTTCATAATCAAGAAGACGGGGGGTGCCGAGCTGAAGGAAATTGAGCGCGATGTCAAGAAGCATCTTGCGGCTGCAAAGAAGGGGGATCAGGAGGCGCTCCGCAGGCTGAACAAGGCAAATGCCCGGCGCATGAGGCTCTCCATGCGCGCCAACCTCTACATTTTCCCCCTCTCCATACCTGCACTTTACTTCATGAAGTGGCGGTATGCTGAGCTGACAATGACCTTGTTCGGCAGGCAGTTCGGGTGGTTTGGCTCCTTCCTCATCCTCGGCATTCCCTTCAGCCTGGCGTCGGACCGCATCGTCAAAAGAATTCTTAAATACTGAGCCCGCGGTGTTTTCCCGTGAAGGCGTACGTGCTCTATTCGATTGCCGCAATGCTGTTCCTTGGTGCGGGAAGCTTTGTCCGTAAGCTCGGGACCACCAGCCCGAAGGTGGCCTTCTCCTACACGGCGCTCGAGGGCCTCGCCCTCCTGATTGTGGGCGGTGCGGCCGCCCTCCTGACCCGGAACCGCGAGCTCCCTCCCCTTGCATACCCCGTCGTTAGCGGGCTGCTCATAGCCTTTGCCCTGATTTTCTTCTTCACGGCGCTTGCCTCCGGTCCCGTGAGCGTGGTGAACACAATACTTGGCGCAAACCTCGTTGTGACCGTCCTGCTGGGCGTGCTGCTCCTCGGCGAGTCCCTGAGCATTTTCCAGGCTTCTGGCGTGCTCCTGATTGTTCTGGGGCTTTTCCTGCTCCAGATATAGTTAATTTTTAAAACCCTGACTTGAAACTTAGCTATGCGTCCTGCTCTCAGGAGAATCAAGAAGGTGCTGGTGCGAACGCCCGGGGGGCGGCATGTCTGGCACAGGGTAAAAAAGAGGAGCCGCGACAGGTGCGGAATCTGCGGCAGCGAGCTCCACGGCTCCCGCCGGGACCGTCCGAGGGGCGACCTGTGCGTGTCCTGTTCGCGGACGCTTATGAGGAAAAAGGTGATGTGATGTTCGAGAAGGGAAGGGTGGCACTCAAGGTTGCTGGAAGGGATGCAGGGGTGTGCGTTGTTGTCGATTCCCGCGAGAGGCGCGTGCTCGTGCTTGGCCCCAGGGTCCGGAAGCGCTGGATAAACCCCGCCCACCTCGAGCCGCTCTCTGACACGCTTGATGTTGACAAGCTCAGCGAGGATGAGCTGGTTGAGAAGCTAAAGCCTGCAGACGAGGAGCTGAGGAAAAAGCAGATTGACTTCTACGAGCTTGAGTCTCTCAAGGCCAGGCTCCGCCGCTAGCCTTCCTGACCGTCCTGCTGGGCGCGGTGACCGCCGTTCTCCTTCTGATCATCCTTGCCCTGCGACCTCGCGTAGTCGTTCAGCCAGAGGGCGTAGGACATCATCGGCACCCCATACGGGAGCCCCTTTACCCTGCTCACAATCCTGTGCGCATCATCAAAACTTTCGGGCATCTGCACCCCGTGCTTCGCCATGTGCTCCAGCACCTTTTCCTTCCCCGGCGGGTCCGATGCCACTTCAATGACGGCCTTCCCGTAACTCTCGCTTACGGGATTCAGGACATCCCAGAGCCCATCCCCTGCGCTGCTGACTGCCCCATACGCCCTATCTCCCGCCCTTGACAGCCCATCATATGCACGGCCCCCGATGCCGTCGATAATGTCGCCCAGCCTGTCTGCGAGGCGGTATATGAAATCAAACATATTACCACTTCTCAGTTGGCATTTAAGTACTTTTCCAGTTCCCCTGCAACCCTCTTTGAGACTCCCGGCTCCCCGTATGGGTTCCTGAACCCTGGCGGCTTCCAGTCCTCATCGAGCACCTCATCCATTACCGCCCTTGCATATCCCACATCCATCCCTGTGAGGAAGTTGAGCCCCGTGGAAAGCCCCTCGGTGCGCTCCGTCCGCCTGCGCAGGAGCAGGCAGGGCTTCCTGAACACAAGGCTTTCCTCCTGTATGCTGCCCCCGTCCGTGAGCAGCAGGCGGGAGTGGGCGAGCCAGCGTATGAAGGTCACATAGGAGCTGAGCCTGACCAGCCTGACCTTCCTCCTGAGAGCTCCGAGGAGCCCGAACTTTTTGAGCGCCAGCAGGGTGTTGTCGTGAGCGAAGAAATAGGTGTCAATGGGGACACCCGTCACTATCCTCACGAGCGCTTCCATGCGCTCCCTGCTGCGGAGGTTCTCCTGACGGTGCGCCGTGACGATGGCGTAGTCGCCCTCGGGCGTTTCCACTCCCTCCCCCATCCTGTAAGCTTCCAGTGCCGCGTCGATTATTGTGTTTCCCGTGTTCAGCACCCGCCCCCTGTGCCTGCGCAGGTTGTGCGCCGTCCCCCTGGAAACAGCGAAGAGCAGGCTGGAGAATCTGTCCGCAATGATGCGGGAAAGCTCCTCCGGCCACGGCTCGAACAGGGAGCCGGAGCGCAGCCCCGCCTCGAGATGTGCCCCCTCCACGCC
>WAMX01000006.1 GCA_015522095.1 Nanobdellati archaeon
CCTCAGGTGCGGGACTATAGTGTAAAATGCCATGTATATCGTGCTGTCCGAGAGCGGCTCTATCACCCACCCATCATCGAAGGGAAACTTCGTGCCGAGCCCCCGGCGCCGCGCGCACGGCCGCTTGTCAAGCCAGTCCACCGTGTCAAGGAATGACTTCCTGTATTTTTCGGGGATTATCTGCATTTTTTTCAGCCACTTCCTCGTCCTTTCCTTCCACTCCCTGCTCCCGTAATCTATGAACCACTGGTCATCTATGAGCGCCACGACCACCTTCTTCTTTGCGCGGGTCACGGCCTTCCTGCTGGTCTCGTAGAATATGCTGGCCATCCCCTTCTTCAGGAGGCTTGCCTTCACGGCCTCCTTTGCCTCTGCCACAGTCATCCCCGCAAACTTGCCGCACCTCTCATTCAGCGTGCCGGAGTAAAATTCCATCTTGTAAACTTCCTTCGTGAGCTCCTCCAGAACCGGGTCCCTCTGGTCCAGCACTTCCTTCGACTCAACCATTTCCTTCGCGGGCACCCTGAACCCCGGCACATTGATTATGACGGGCAGGTCGTCGAGGTCAACAAGCTTCCCGAGCTTCGGGTCCCTCTTCAAATCTGCCAGTGCCTGGTAGTCATAGGGAGCGTGGGCCGGCACCGAATACACGACGCCCGTCCCGTTGTCAAGGTCCACGAACTGGGCGGGCAGCACGGGAACCTTCCGCCCGTCGAGCGGGCTCTCAGCCATCCTTCCGAGCAGCTCCCTGCCCCTCAATGTCTTGCCCCTCTCCACCCTGTGACCCTGAACCTCCAGCTTGTCCGCCGCTTCCCTGCTTATTATCCAGTTCTCCCCGTCCACCTTAACGCGCACATATATTCCTTCCGGATGCACCCAGAGATTCGTCAGCCCGTAGAGGGTTTCAGGGCGCAGGGATGCCGCCACCAGATATGCATCCGGAAGCCTGAACTTGACCATGACAAACTCGTTTATGGCAACCTTGTCCGTATCGCCATCCGCGATGTCATCCTCCCCCACGGGCTGCCCCTCCTCGAGGCTCCAGAGTATGGGGTGCTTGCCCTTCACAATGACCCCCGCTTCCTTCAGCTTCATATACTGCCACTGCACAAATTTCGTGTAGTGGGGGTCGCTGGTCTTGAACCTGCGGGTCCAGTCAATGCTGTACCCTATGGATCTGAAGTCCTGTATGACTTTGTCAGCGAAGTAATCCGCAACCTTCTCGGGATCCCTGAAGCTCTCAAGGATTCGCTCGACCTTCTCGGGGTCCTTTTCAAATATCTCCACATACTTCCTGTAAAGGGCGATGGTCCTCACATCCCCGCTGGCTATCCTGTCGCTTATGCTGAGTATGGGTGTTCCGGAAACGTGGAAGGCCATGGGAAAGAGGACATTGTAGCCGCGGTGCCTCTTGAAGCGGGCTATTATGTCGCCCGTGGTGAATGTGCGCCCGTGGCCTATGTGGAGGGCGCCGCTTGTGTAGGGATAGGGGACCGTGATGAAAAATTTTTTGCCGCCTTTTTTTGGAGAAAACACACCCTTTTCTTCCCATATTTTCTGCCATTTTGACTCGTAAGCCTTCCACTTCATGATTTAGCTAACACTCTGAAATTAAAAAAACATTACTCCACAGGGGCATATTTTTTGGGCTCTTTCTCGTATATTTCGCCCCTTTCCATGAGCTGGCGGACCTCTTCCACGACCTGCTCCCCGAACTCTGCGGTGAGCTCCTCCATCGAGCCCCTGCCCCCCTTTATGGCTGCCAGCACTTCCTTTGCCCTGTCCTTTCCCTTCAGCAGCTGGAGCTTCCTCAGCAGCTCCCAGTTCACATCCCTGAAAACGCCGACCGCATCCGCCACAACATGGACCTCCTCCTGAAACTCCCTCACCCTTCCATACACCTCCACGAAATCCCCCCATTCCACCTTTCCGAGCCTGTCGATGCTGTCCGAGAAGAATTTTGCCCGCAGGGTTCCTGTTTCATCATCAAGGGTAATGCTCCCAAAGCTCCCCTCCTCGTTGAGGAACTTCCCGACCACCCTGCCGACAACCCTCACCCTGTCAAGATCACCATGCCTCTCAAGGACATCGCGGATTGCCATGAGCTGGACGGGCTCCCCCATGCAAGCCCCTTGCAGGGCATTTAATAAAAATTCCTGAGGAATAATAATAAAAACCCTCCATTCTCACAAGTCCATGGACATAAAGGTCACGAGCCGCGGCAAAAACAGGCTTGAATTCACGCTGCTTGACCAGGACCACACACTTGCGAACCTCATACGCGAGCTCTCCTGGAAGAGCGGCGGCGAGGCATTTTATGAGGTGGAGCACCCGCTCACGGGGAGACCCCGCGTTACCGTGCTTGCGGAGGACCCAAAGGCCGTCCTGAAAAAGGTCGCGGGCACAATCACGACACTCTCTTCAAGGGTTGAGAAAGCCTTCAAATGATGAAATCCGGGATTCGCGCCGCCGGGATTGATGATGGCCCGCAGGCAGGGCTGACGCGGCTTGTGGGGGTGGTCATGCGCCCTGACCGCGTGGAAGGCGTGCTCAGCGCCCGCGCCCGCCTCGATGGCGATGATTCCACGGGGGCAATCCGGCGCATGCTTTCCGGTCGCTTCTCCTCCCAGCTGCGCGCGGTTTTTGTGAATGGCGTGGCCGTGGCAGGCTTCAACCTCGTGAATTTTGTGGAGCTCTCCCGCTCCCTCGGCCTGCCCGTAATTGTCTGCACGGACAACAGGCCGCATCCGGAGGAGTTCGGCCGCGCCCTGCAAAAATTTCCCGGCAAGCTCCGCACGTGGCGCGAGATAAACACCCCTGTCCACAGGCTTGGAAGGATATGGTACCAGTTTGCCGGCTGCTCAAGAGGGGAGGCGGAGCAGCTCATCCGCCTCTTCCAGGTGCATTCAGAGCTCCCCGAGCCGCTCCGGCTTGCCCACATAATTGCCACGGGAATCGAGCTCGGCGAGAGCAAAGGGTTATAATTTCCACTGTGGAGTAAATTCATGGAAGAAACGAGGAAATACCATCTCCCCTCACAGGGCTCCTTCGAGGATATCGCGGGGAAGCTGTCCAATATGAAGGAATCTGAGCTTCAGCTTCTTGAAACTTTCCACACAAGGAGTGGCGCCTTTAACTGGTACTCCGACCACCCCACAGATGTCCAGCTCAAGGGCGGGACCTTCATCATACCTCACTACTCCGCTTCGCTGCGCCATTATGGGAAGGTCATCAATGCCGTGTCCGGCAATGCCCTTCCCACCGACTCTCTGGACGAGGACGAATACATATACGGCAGGTTCATCGAGATTTCCCCCATATCAAGGGGAAGGACCGTGGTGTATGATGTCTTTTTGGAGCCATACCTTGAGGCCCAGGTGGACGTGCTTGTCCTGAAGGGGCCCCATCTCCGGTCCCGCGGGCGGCAGTACTTCGGGGAGGTCTACCTCGTCAAGGATGGGACCCATTCCCACAACCTCGACTTTTCCTAAAATATCCCAAGGAAGGATATGAGCCTGTGAAGCAGCCCGCTCTTCGCGCGGTAGTCAATCCCCCCGAGGTGGGCGGCAACCTTCTCAATGCCCCTGGCCGCAGGGGCTTCCGGATAAGAGATTGCCACGGGGTTCTGGAGCGATATGCTCTTCCTGACCGCAACATCCTCCGGTATCTCCCCCACGATGGGGAGCCCGAGGAAGCGCTCTATGAGCTCGCTTGAAGGCTCGTATTCGTGCGCAAGCCTCCTGTTCAGCACGAGACCCGCCATCTTCTTCTTCATGCCCTGCGCCACCTTTGTTATCTTGTACGCGTTTCCGAGCGAGGTCCATTCCGGGTTTGCCACAACGAGCACCTCGCGCGCGGGCTCAAGCGCCGCCTTCGCATCGTCCCCCAGCCCCGGGGGCGTGTCAAGCAGGATGAAATCATACTTCAGCGTGCGCATCTTCCTCTTCAGCCGCTTGTAAATGTCGCGGCTGAACTCCTCCACGCCCGTGCTTCCCGGAACTATGTGAAGCCCGCAGTCGTGGACATAGACGGCATTCTCAATCTTTTCCTTCCCTTCAAGGACATCCCACAGCGTGGCCTCCGGGACGAGCCCGAAGTGGATGGCGAGGTCCGGCGCCGTGAAATTCGCGTCAAGAACGCAGGTCTTGAACCCCATCTTCACAAGGGATACTCCGAGGTTGGCGGTCATTGTGGTCTTGCCGACACCGCCCTTTCCTGCCGTTATGGCTATTATCCGCACTTATTTATTAGCTGCAGGGCTTAAAAAAAGCTCTTTGACAACTTTGCGGTAAATATTTTATTTTCCGGGTGTTCCAATTCTCATGTCCCTGGAAAGGTTCCAGTATGAGGCGGTGAAGGAAAACCTTCTCCAGCTTCTTGGATGCCGGGGTTCTGTGGTATCCGCGGACGGCATCCTCGGGGAGCTGTTCGACCTCCTTGCGCCCCGGACGAAGGCGTGCAGGAGCATCCTGAAGCTATACGCTTACCTTGACCGGGCTGACCTTTCATATCGGCAGAAGCGGGACTTCCTCCTCGTTGCCGAGCTGATCGCCTCCTATACGGACCAGGTCCCGGGAGCCGTGATATACCACTACCTCAGGGACTACTTCATCGGCGGAATCCCCCTTCTCTCGGAGCCGGAAAGGCTGGAAGACTACATTGCCAGCTTCAGGGAATCCCTCAGGTTCCCTCCTTCCAGCTACTCAGATATTTCCTCTGCTCCTCCGTGAGCTCGTCTATGCGCACGCCCATGCTCTCCAGCTTGAGCCTCGCAACCTCCCTGTCAATATCAGGGGGAACCCTGTGAACGCCCGGCTCGAGCTTTTTCCGGGTGAGAAGCTCCGCGGCCAGGGCCTGGTTGGCAAAGCTCATATCCATGACTGCGGCGGGATGTCCCTCAGCCGCCGCCAGGTTGACCAGCCGCCCCTCCGCAAGCAGGTAGAGCCTGCGCCCGCCGACCTCATACTCCTCCACATTGTCGCGAAGCTTCCTGTGCGGGTACTTCCGGAGCGCGGCAGCATCAATCTCCACATTGAAGTGCCCGGCATTCGCAAGCATCGCCCCGTCCTTCATAAGCCTGAAGTGCTCCTCCCTTATCACCGCCCTGTCCCCCGTCACAGTCACGAAGATGTCCCCTTCCCGGGCGGCGTCCTCCATGGGCATTACCCTGAAGCCGTCCATCACCGCCTCGAGCGCCCGGACCGGGTCAACCTCCGTGACAATCACATTAGCGCCCATTCCCCGCGCCCTCATGGCCACTCCGCGTCCGCACCATCCATACCCTGCCACCACGAAGCTCCTGCCCGCGAGCAGCACATTGGTGGCGCGGATTATCCCGTCGAGCGTGCTCTGTCCCGTCCCGTAGCGGTTGTCAAACATCTGCTTTGTCATTGCATCATTCACTGCAACCATCGGGAACCTGAGTGCCCCTTCCTTTGCCATGCTCTCGAGCCTTATCACTCCCGTGGTGGTCTCTTCCGTCCCCCCGCGGACCTTTCCATAATTCCCCTTCTTGTGGACTGCCACGGTGAGGTCGCCCCCATCATCCATTATCAGGTCGGGCTCCGCCTTCACAACCTCCCCGATATTGGCGTGGTATTCCTCCGTGCTGTCTCCCCGCACGGCATAAACTTCCACCCCCTGCGCGGCGAGATATGCCGCCACATCATCCTGCGTGCTCAGGGGGTTGCTTGCCGCCAGCACCACGCGAGCCCCGCCGGCCTTCAGGGCCAGCATCAGGTTTGCGGTTTCGGTGGTCACGTGCATGCACGCCCCCACCGTGAGCCCTTTGAAGGGCAGCTCCTTCGAAAACCGCCCCTTTATCCTCCTCAGAACATCCATCTGCCTTCCTGCCCACTCGACCCTCGTGGCACCCTTTTCCGCAAGCGAGGCATCCTTTATCCTTGACACAATTTTCCTCCCCGTTAAGGTTTATATAATCTCAGGACTTATTCCCCGTGTGTCTGGGTTTCCCGGGAAGGGTTCTGAAGGTTGAGGGAAGGCGGGCGCTCGTGGAAATATCCGGAGTCAAAAAAGAGGTGAATATTGCATTTCTCAGGGAAGTACGCCCGGGAGACTGGGTGATGGTGCACGCGGGCTATGCCCTGCAAAGGCTTGGGAAGGTTGATGTTGATGAGCTACTTCTTCAGGGACAGGGAAACCGCTGAGAGGATAGCTGCCCTGATAGGGGAGCTGGGTGCGGAGGGGCTGAAGCTCATGGAGGCCTGCGGCACGCACACCCAGACCATCTCGAAGTTCGGGCTCAGGCACCTCCTTCCGGGGGTGAGGTTCTCCTCCGGGCCGGGATGCCCGACCTGCGTGACATCCGTCAGGGATGTGGATGCGGCGATAGAGCTCTCCAGGCAGGAGGGCGTGCTCCTCACGACCTTTGGGGACATGTACCACGTTCCCGCCACCGGCGGCTCCCTTGCATCATCGGGCGGCAATGTGAAGGTCGTGTACGACATAGGGGAGGCAGTGGAGCTCGCGAGGAGCCATCCGGGCACTGAGGTCGTCCACTTTGCAATTGGCTTCGAGACCACCGCCCCCCTCACGGCATACCACCTCCTTGAGGGGGTCCCTGAGAACTTCTCAATAATACCCGCCCACCGCTACTTCATTGATGCCTTCAATTTCCTCCTCCGCAGCGGGGAGGTGGAGTTTGACGGATTCATCTGCCCCGGGCACGTCTCCACCATAACCGGCTGGGCACCCTACCTTGAGATGGTAAGGCACGTGAAGAAGCCCATGGTGGTGACGGGATTCGAGCCAAATGATGTCCTGCTTGCCGTTTACCTCATTGCGAGGCAGCTCAGGGAGGGCAGGGCAGAGCTCGAGGTCGAGTACAGCAGGTGCGTCCGTGAGGATGGGAATGTCGCCGCCCTGGAAGCCATGGAGGAGGTCTTCCGCCACGGGGATGCCCTGTGGAGGGGTCTGGGAAGCATCCCCGGCTCGGGGATGGCCCTCCGGAAGGAGTTTGAAGGGCACGATGCCCTGAGGAGGTTTGAGGTGGAGGTTGAGAGCGGCCCGGAAATCGCGCCGGGATGCAGGTGCGGCGAAATACTGAGGGGAAACGCCCTCCCGTCCGAATGCCCCCTCTTCCGCAGGGTCTGCACGCCCACCAACCCCATTGGGGCCTGCATGGTAAGTGTGGAAGGGGCATGCAATGTTCATCTGAGGTATGGCTATGAGGGTTGAAATTGCGCACGGCTCTGGCGGGGAGAGAATGGCGGAGCTCATAGACCGCATTGTCTCGAGGCTCTCCCTGAAATCCACTCCGGGCGGGAGGGGGCTTGATGTGCTTGAGGACTCCGGAATCATTGAAGCTGGCGGAGTGCGGCTCGCGCTCACAACAGACACGCACACCGTCTCACCCCTTTTCTTTCCCGGAGGGGATATAGGGAAGCTCTCATTCTGCGGGACCGTGAATGATCTCGCGGTTATGGGTGCTGAGCCCCTCGCGCTGAGCCTCGGGCTCGTCATCGAGGAGGGGTTTGAGCTCTCGGAGCTTGACAGAATAATCGACTCAATAAATGGGGAGTCACTGAAGCAC
>WAMX01000007.1 GCA_015522095.1 Nanobdellati archaeon
AAGAAATGGAGATAGCAATTGAAGCATATGGTCTGACAAAGGTGTTCGGAAGGCTCAGGAAGCTCGTGGCCGTCGATGGTCTCAGCATGAAGATAGAGAGGGGCACAGTTTACGGGTTCATAGGCCCGAACGGGGCGGGGAAGACCACGACAATAAAAATGCTCACCGGCGCGATAAGCCCGACGAGGGGGGAGGCAAGGATACTCGGGGAGAGGGCGGGCACGGTGGAGGCAAAGGCGAGGATAGGATACTCGCCGGAGCACCCGAACTTCTATTCCATGTCCGCCCGGGAGTTTCTCATCTACAACGCCCGCATCTGCAGGGTCGAGAGGTCGGAGGCAGAGAAGCGTGCTGACTCACTGCTCGAGTGGATGGGCCTCGGCGGATTCAGGGACCGGAACGCGAGGAACTTCAGCGCCGGGATGCGGCAGAAGCTCGGGCTCCTCCAGGCTCTCATACACGACCCGGAAGTGCTCATACTTGACGAGCCGACTGCGAACCTTGACCCGCTGGGGAGGTATGATGTGCTGAAAAAGATAAGGGAGCTCGCAAAGAGCAGGGGCAAGACCATTTTCGTGAGCAGCCACATACTTGACGAGCTCGAGAAGGTCGTGGACCACGTGACCCTGATAAACAGGGGAAAGGTTGTGCTGCAGAGCGATATCCGCGCGCTCAAGAAGCAGTTCTCGGAGAACACATACATTGTTGAGACAAAGAACAACGAGGCATACCTGAAAAAGCTCTCGCAGCTCGGGAGCGCAAGAATCAACCACCAGGGGAAAATTGAGGTGCAGGTGGCCTCGCCCGCCGAGTTCAGGAAGAAGCTCATCGGGGTGTTCAGGGGCAGGGAGAGCGACCTTGAAGGTTTTTACCCCCTGAAGATATCGCTGGAAAACATATTCATGAAGGTGTTTGGAGATGGGAATAAATAGGGCCGTATTCAGGAAAACGCTGTCGGATTTCACGGGCGCGAGGCTCACGGCGGCATACCTCGCCTTCGTGTCCGTCCCGCTGCTCCTGTTCTCAAAAATCGCATCAAGCACGAACATCATCCCCGTCATAAGCATGGACCTCAGGACGGAATACCTCTTCGGGTTCTTCTCCGTGTTCGTGGTGCTCTGGATATGCGGGGTCGCCCTGAGCATCCTGGCGGCCTATTTCGGCTCGGCGCTGATTGCGCAGGAAGCATCGGACCGCACCCTGCTGCTGCTTGCAACGAAGCCCATAAGCAGGAAGTCCATCTTTATATCAAAGCTTGCCGCCATGCTTGCAGCCCTCGCAATACAGATTTCACTCTCCCTCGCCCTGGCAACATACATATGGGTCTCATCGTTTGACCTGGACCTCAGCGCCCTGCTCATGTTCCTCTCAAAGCTGCCCATCTTCGCAGTCTATGCCCTGTTCGTTGCCCTGTTCTTTGGCACGCTGAGCGCATCCATATCCGCAGTGTCATCAAGCAGGCTCCGGGCCGTCCTCCCGTCCATCCTCCTCATCATAGTGGCGTTCTTCGTGTTCATACAGATACGGGGGGCAACCAGGGCAATGGGAGGATATGACGGGCTGCTGGGATTCTCAGACATAGGGTATGATCTCGGCAATATATACATCTCCACCCTTGAGAAGGGAGGCATCCGCACCATACCCCTCATACAGGGGATAATTGGAAAGTTCATGGGGACATACCGGACCCCGCAGAATCTCATGGAAATTGATTATGATCACGGCGTGATACTTCCGCAGCTTGAGAAGGAGGAGTTCCGGACGGCGGGCCAGTCCGCCGCAAAGCTCTCCGCAATCTCGCTCTCCCTGACACTCCTCGGAATGCTCGCATTTTCCCGGAGGGACATTCACTGAGCTAAAGCATATCTATTTCCCGGAGGAATGTTTTTGTGGCGACACTTATCGGGCTCGCGGGCGACAGCGGCACGGGAAAAACCACGCTCGCCAGGCTCATTGCCCGCCCCCTGAGGGCGACAATAATCTCGCTCGATGATTACCACAGGTATGGAAGGGAGGAAAGGCGCAGGATGGGTGTAAGCCCGCTCAACCCGGATGTCAGCGACTTCGAGTGGGTGCGCCGCAACCTTCTCGACCTGAAAAGGGGCAGGGAAATTGAGAAGCCCGTGTATGATCACCGAACCGGCACGGCCATGGCACGGACCGAGCTCATCCGGCCCGCCAGGCACATAATTGTGGAGGGGCTGCTGCCCTACTACACCCGGAAGCTTGCCCGCCTCTATGACTTCCGCATATTTGTCCAGCCGGAGATGGAGCTGCAGGTCGAGTGGAAGCTAAAGAGGGACGAGAAGGTTCGCAATTACTCCGAGCAGTTCGACCTTGTCGAGAGGAAGGGCGATTTCAGAAAGTATGTCCTTCCGCAGAAGAAGCTGGCGGATGCGGTCATATCGCAATTCCGCTCGCAGGTTAGGAAGGGGTCCGTGGGGTGCAGGCTGACCCTGGGCAGGGCGCCGGAGTTCAGCCTGCCCTTCCGCAGGGGGAACTACTCCGTGTCGGTCAGGAGGGGAAAGGGGCTGGAGCTGTCCCTCGACGGAAACCTCTCGCCCCCCTTTGGGGCCGCAAGGCCCGTGGAAGTCGCAGCCCTGCTCATTGTAAAGTTACTGGAGGGTAAAAGATGGTGAAGCTGCAGCTCGCTCTGGACCTGCTGGACCTGAAGGAAGCGCTGAGAATTGCGCGCCTCACAAAAAAATGGGTGGACATTGTGGAGGCCGGGACGCCCCTGATAAAGCAGAATGGCCTGAAGGCTGTGGAGAGGCTCAGGAAGCGCTTTCCGGACAGGCTCGTTCTGGCAGATATGAAGACTGCTGACACGGGGGCGCTCGAGGTGGAGATGGCGCACAGGGCGGGCGCGGACATAACCACAATAATGGGGGCCGCCGGCAGGGAAACCCTTTCCAAGGGCATAAGGGAGGCACGGAAGCTCGGGATTGGCGTGGCGGTTGACACGGTCGGGACATCACCCCGGGAAGTGCTGAAAAAGCTGCGGGTGCGACCGGATTACCTCATAGTTCACCGAGCCATTGACAGGGACAGGGGAAGCTACGGCCTTGAGGGCCTGAAGGCACGGATTCCGCTGGCCGTGGCGGGGGGAATAACTGCAAGAACGGCGGGAAGGCTCGCCAGGAGGGCAGAGATTGTGATAGTCGGGCGGGCAATCACTGCGGCAGAGGAGCCCGCAGAAGCCGCCCGGAAGATAAAGGAGGCGATAATGTGAGAGGAAGGGAGGAGCTGCTTGGAAAGATAAGGAATGCCCTTGAGGGCGTGGATGTGGGAGGACTCGTGGAGGAGGTGCTGCAGGCGGGGAACGTGTTCATCATAGGGTTCGGGAG
>WAMX01000008.1 GCA_015522095.1 Nanobdellati archaeon
GAGGTGGATTTGAGGAAGGTGCCCGCCCGCGGGGTGAGCAAGGACTACCAGCTCCTGTTTTCTGAGTCGCCCGGCCGCATGCTTGTCACGGTGCGCCCCGAGAACAGGGAGAAATTTGAGGAGCTCGTGGATGCGGAGTGCATAGGCGCGGTCAGGGGGAACAGGCTCCGCATAAGGGGGCTTTCAGGGAGAGATGGTGGTGGACGAGCCGGTGGAGGCGCTCCGGAGGGCATACCACAGCAGGTTTGACGGTGAGCTGAATGGTTGAAGCGTGGATTGTCACGGGGTACGGGATAAACTGTGACCTTGAGACGGAGTTCGCCTTCAAGCTGGCGGGTGCCCGCACCAGGAGAGTCCACGTCAACGAGCTTTTGAGTTCCGAGCTGGGCTGCGACATACTCTTCTTCCCGGGGGGATTCTCATACGGGGACGAGCTCGGGGCGGGGAAGGTGCTTGCCAACAAGCTCACAGGGATTATGGATGAGCTGGTGGATTTCGTGAGGGCAGGGGGGCTCATAGGGGGGCACTGCAACGGGGCGCAGGTCCTCGTGAAGGCGGGGCTGGTCCCCGCCCTGGAAGGATATGGAAGGCAGGAGGTCACGCTGGCAAGGAATCTGAGCAACCGCTACGAGGACAGGTGGGTGCACGTTCGCCCGGTGAGCAGGAAATGCGTCTGGACCCGGGGGCTGCCGCTGATGGAGCTTCCGGTGGCGCATGGTGAGGGTCGGTTTTTCTCGAGGGACCCGCGCATGGTGGAGAAGCTCCAGAGGCGGGACCAGATCGCGCTGGTTTATGTCCGGCCCGACGGCTCCCCCGCTCGCGTGTATCCCCACAACCCCAACGGCTCGGTGGGGGACATAGCAGGAATATGCGACCCCACGGGCAGGGTCTTTGCCCAGATGCCCCACCCCGAGAGGGCGCTGAGCTGGACAAACCACCCCAACTGGACCTCCCGGAGGAGGGAAAGCTGGGAAGGGGATGGGCTGGGGATGTTCAAAAATGTTGTGAGCTTCGCCAGGGAAAACCTATAGCTCGTAGAGCCTTGTGTCGCTCCTGAGTTTTGAGAGCTCCTGAGCCTCCGGCAGCGGGTATCTCCCATTATGGCAGGCGAGGCAGAGCCTGTCGCCAAACACTTCCCGGTAGCCTCGCTCGCTTATGTAGTTTACCGACTCCACGCCCAGCTCCTCTGCCAGCCCGTCCATCCCCACACTGTTCACAATGAACTGCCCGTAGGTTGCCATGTCAATCCCCCCGTGAAGGCAGGGATACTGCAGGGGCGGGAAGCTCACAAACACGTGGATCTCCGCGGGCTCGAATATTCCGCGGAACCGCCCGAGCACGGCCCTGAGCGTGCTTCCCCGGACTATGCTGTCCTCCACAAGCGCCACCTTCTTCCCCTTCAGCTTCGAGCGGTAGCCCCTCGCGAAGGAATATTTCCTCCTGAGGGTGTACTCCCTGTCATTCTTGTTAATCAGGAAGGACCTCTCGGAAACATGGCGGTTGCGGATTATCGCGCGCACGTACTCCTTTCCGGAGGCCTCCGCCATGCCCATGGCCACATCATCCGCAGAGCTTGGCACGGACACTATGCAGTCCACATCCAGGGAGTACTCCTCCACCAGCTTTTTCCCCAGCCTCTTCCTCCACTCCGCCACGGGGATGCCCTTCCAGGAGGCGGCGGGATGCATGAAGTAGTTGAGCTCGAAGGCGCAGAAATGTTCCCCCGGCTCCCTGAGCTGATGCCTGCGGAGCGTGCCATCATACACCACAAGCTCTCCCGGCTTTACCTCCACAGCCTCTCCCCGCAGGGCGTGCGTTTCTGACGCGACCTCGAACCCCTCCCCGAGCGAGTAATACAGCGGTTTCGTTCCCAAGGGATCCCTGAACGCGAACACTTCCCCGCGGCGCAGCCCCACCACCGAGTATCCTCCCTTCACAATGTCAAACAGCTCATTCACCGCCTCCTCCAGCCCCTTTTCCCTGAGCTCATATTCCAGCACGCGGGTTATGAGCTCGCCATCCCCGAATCCCTCCAGTTCCAGCCCTCTTTCTTGAATCCACTCCCTGCACGCCCTTATGTTGGTGACCTGCCCGTTGTGGGCGGTTATGAGCCCTTCCCCCCTGACGGGCTGGGAATTCTTGAGCAGGGTTTCTCCGGGACCAACGGTGGCGTATCTCACATGGAGGATGCCCAGCTTCCCCGTCACATCCGGGAGGTTCCCTGCCCTTCCAATTGTGCCCTTTCTTCTCTCCACCCGCGGCCCGTCCTCAAAACTCCCAAACCCGAAGGCGTCGTAGCCCCTGTGCTGCAAAAGAAGCCCCGCCTCATACAGCCTCTGCGTGAGCCCGCCCTCCTCAAGGAAAACGGCATACACCCCGCAATCGCCCACCCTGTACTCATAAGGAGGATTTAATAAGCCTTGATGCCTTTATTTTCGTGGCGGAGTACTACCTGGACCTGGAGGTTTACTCGAAGGGCAGGCGCCCCGATCCTTCCAGGGACAAAATCATCACAATCCAGTTCCAGCCCATCGACCTGAAGACGGGGAAGCCGCGGGGCGAGCTGGAGGTGCTGAAAGAGTGGGAGTCCGGCGAAGAGGAGATAATCAGGCAGTTCTTTGGCAGGTTCTTCTCCCGTGGCGTCGGGTGGAGCTTCGTTCCGGTGGGGTACAACCTGAACTTTGAGTTTGAGTTCCTGCTCCACAAGTTCAACAGATACTGCGGGACCAGCTGGACCTCCCTGGATTTCCACTACAATATTCCGCACATTGACCTGAAGCCGCTGGTAATTCTCCTGAACGGGGGAGAGTTCAGGGGGTCCGCGCTCCACAATTTCACATCCAAGAAGACGGGTGGCTGGGTTGTGCCGCAGTACTACGAGAACAGGGAGTTTGGCAAAATTGAGGAGTATGTCTCAATGGAGGCGCAGGCTTTCCTGGAGTTCCTGCAAAAGGTAATGGCAAACTCAAGCACGTGGCTCAATGACCTACTGGGCAACAAATTTTGACGCGTTAAGATTCTAAAGGGTCCCGCGAGCTCTGCTCGCGTGGAGCTTTTCTTAAAAGCCCGCAATAGAAACTGCTAGTGCTATCGAGCTCGAAGAGCGAAGATAGCACCTTTTTGGTCGAGCTTTTTTAAAAGCTCGCGAGGGGCTGCGCCCCTATGCTTGTCTACAAGTGGCTCCTTTGGAGCCACAGTTTTGGATCGACCCTTTTTAAAGGGTCGTGGAGAGTGGGACCGGCGAGATTTGAACTCGCGACAACTCGGTCTTCAGCCGAGCGCTCTCCCCCTGAGCTACGGTCCCTCTAAGGTTTTAAACTTTTAGCGGTTTTAAATTTATGCGTTTCCTTCCCCTTGCGCTCATTGCTATTCTCCTCGGATGCACGAGCTCTCCCTCGAACACCCTGCTGACAAAGGACGGAAAGAAGCTCGCATACAGGTACCATGAAGGCGGGTACAGTGGCGTCATACTGCTCCACCAGCTGGACGGCTCAAAGGAAGACTGGGCGAGCCTCGAGAAGCAGCTGGAGAAGGAAGGGTACTCGTACATCGCGGTTGACCTGCGGGGGCACGGACAGAGCGATGGGGACTGGACCTCATTCACGGAGCTGGATTTCCAGGACATGCTCAAGGATGTTGAAGCGGCGCACAGGTTCCTGCGCACGAAGGGTGTGGGTCTGAAGGCGATAATAGGCGCGAGCATCGGGGCAAACCTCGCGCTCCAGTACGGGGTGGAAGCGGGGGTGGACAGGCTTGTCCTGCTATCACCCGGCTTCAACTACAGGGGAATAGACATTCAGGACATAATGGGAAAATATAGGGGAAAAATGCTCGTCGTAGCGAGCCCGGGCGATGAGTACTCATACCGCACGGCGCTTGCCCTGGAGAGGGGCAACAATGCCACGCTTGTTTCAATGGAGGGCTCGAGGCACGGAACGGCGCTGCTCCCCGACATCAACCCGCGGATAATGAAGTTCCTGAAGGGTCACCCGGTGTAGGCCTCATAGAGTGCCTTTATCTCTTCGCTGGAAAGGGCGCGGGAGTAGATGCGGACCTCGTCAAGGGTGCCGTTGAAATAACTTTCACCACCCCAAGGAAATCCCAAATAGAATGTGTTTGGCTGCAAATTAACGGAGCCGGTAACAGAATCGGTATCATTCAAAATGCCGTCCAAATACGTTTTGAGATTTTTTGAGGATGCATCATAAGTTGTCGTGATAAAAACCCAGCGGTTCTGATAGCTGGATATATTAAACGTATTGGTTATCCCGTTCCAGAACCCAAACTGGGTGTTGCCATTCGTATTTATCAAAAAGTGTACAGTCGTATATGCCGGGCTTGTACGGTTCCCAAAATCCATAATCCATATCCTGTTTGATTGCGGATAATATTTCATCCAGAATGAAAAAGTGAATGAAGCATTACCTGAAGGTGAAGTAATCGAAGAAGTGCTGACGTAATCGTTTGTTCCATCAAAACTCAGTGCCTTCCCAGCATACCCACTCGTCCACGTCGCACCATTCACCGTACCGTCGTTCTCATAGTAGCTGCTGTCTTTGGCTGTCGTGCCGCTGCCTTCATCAAGAGGGAGGTAGAGCACCATGTGGGGGTCGTTCACTGCCGTGCAGTATTCAGAAACCTGCCAGTTCTTTCCCGCAAGGGTGACCCTGTATCTGTCATCCTTGTTGAAGAGGTAGGGGATGTAAACCGTGCCGCGGTCGGAAAGGGTGACATTCAGGTAACCCGTCCTGAGAGTCTTGCCGGTATCATCCTCAACATAGTAAAGGACCTTCCCGCTGATGCTGTCCTGCCCCTGCGTCAGGGCAAGCTTCATATACC
>WAMX01000009.1 GCA_015522095.1 Nanobdellati archaeon
CCTTAGCGGGCTGTCGCTGGAGGAGGTAGATTACCTGGGAAGGTGGGCCTCGCCAAGGATCGATGCGCAGGACCGCCTGCTCGTTGAGAATGCATCATTATCGCTCTATTCCATGGCGGTTCTGCCGGTGACCGCCAGGCTTGCATACAGCTTCCCTGTTTCCATCCCGGTAAAGCTTGAGCTCAACATAACAAGCGGGGGAACGGGCAACCTGACGGTGAATGTGAGCGTGGGAAGCTGGTACTACAACACAAGCTCGCCCGCGAGCATCGTCCTGTACCCCGAAGGAAATGGCACGCTCTGGGTGAATCTCAGCTTCTCCGCGGTGAACGGCACGCACGAGCCGTGGGCGGAGCTGGGGAGGCTGAGGGTGTGGTATGCGAACGCCTCGGCCGTGAACAACTCCGCATACACCGAGTATCTCTCGGCCCGCCAGCCCATCCAGATAAACACCAGCCTGAGTGCGGACAGGAACTTCACAATAATCGGGGCGGAGTTCATAGACGAGTTCAGGGTGGGCTCGCTCGCGCTCTACCTGAAAAGCGGCTCGTACAATTTCCTGCTGGACGGGGCCATCCGCGCAATAAAGCTCTGGAAGCCCGCGCCCTCCGTGTCAGCGAGCTCTGCCTGGCTGAACTCCACGCCCGTGCAGGGGAGCCAGTCCGAGGGCAATTTCTCGCTTGTCGTTGGCTTCCGAGACTATCTCTACTTCCCCACGCTCGGAAGCAACCGCAGCACATATGGAAAGATGCGGGATTACTGCGCTAAGGACAACCTGCTCGCGTACACCTGGGGAAACGCAACGCTGTTCCGCTGGAGCGGCTCGCTCGAGGAGGTTGGCAACATAACGGGCAACTTCACGGAGTGCTGGCTCGGCTCGGGAAGGCTCTACCTCGTCAACTCGACGGGCGGGCTGGAGATTTACAACACCTCGCTCTCGAAGGTGGACAGCTTCGTGAACTCGAGCTTCCTCCTGAAGGACGTGCTGGCAGAGGGCCGCGTGCTCGGGTGGAACGGCACGCACATAGCCAACCTGTCGGGCAGCTCCTTCACGCTGCAGGGAGAGCTCTCCTATGAGCCCTTCGTGAGGAGGGAGGCGTTTTACAATATGAGCGCGGAATACATTGAAGGGTCGCCCGCCGCCGACGTGGACTCTGACTCCCTCTGGGAAAGGCTCAGGGCGGGCCTTTATTCGGTGTTCGCGGGCGTTACAAAGCTCTTCGCGATGCTGGAGGGGAAGTATGCCTCATACTCCGGCTCGGTCAGCTCGGCGCTCACCAACGGGACCGTCATAATATACACGCCCCAGCTCTCCACTCCCTCAAGCGGCAACTTCACAAACTTCTCCGCAAACACGACATACACCCCCCGGTGGGTGATTGCAAACTACACGCATCCCTTCCGGCTGAACATCACCGTTTCCGGCTTCATATACAACAGCACGGACACCCTCGTGGGGTTCAGCCTCAACTGCACCAATTCAACGGGAGGCTTTGAGGACGCGCTGACCCGGTACGCAAACCACAGCTTCACCGTCGTTGAGAGCAGGGCAGAGGGGAGGTATGACTGCACCATCTACCCGACGTGGAGCATGGAGCTCCCGAAGACCCTTGCGTCCAAAACCTTCACACTCTATGTGGATGGCGACACGCCCGCCATAAACAACGCCACGGGAAAGAAGTATGTTTCCTCGCAGAAGGCCTTCAACCTGACGGTAAACCTGACGGAGACAGGGCTGGTAAAGACCTTCAGGATTTACCCGAGCACACAGATAACCGCCAGCTCCGTTTCGGGCGCATACCTCATATCTGAAGGCGATAACTTCAAGATATACAATGTGAGTGTCAACCTGCGACTGGATGCAGGGACGCCCCTGACGCTGAAGCTGAACATAAGCGCGGAGGATTACCTGGGCAGGGTCAGCCAGAACTTCACAACAGGGAATATCACCATCTATGACGCGTCTGCCCCTTCAATATCAATATCAGAGGCAAGGGGCGCAGATGGCTTCCAGGGATATGATTCCGTGCCGCTGAACCTGAGCGCCTCCGTCTCGAGCGATGCCAACCTGAGCTACGTGAACATCACCGTGTGGCAGTCGGGCTCGCTCGTGACATACTCCGAGTCGACCGGGATAAACTCCCCATCCGCGCTGGTGTGGCTCAACACGAGCTCGCTCTCGAGCGCCAACAACTACACGGTCCGGGTCCGGGCAGTGGACATTACAGGCAACGCGGGCAGCAAGGAGGTGTTCGTGCTCAGGTATCCCTCAAAGCCAACAATAACCATTTCGGGGAAGTGGCTCGGGTCCACAACGGGCACAGTCAAGGCGTACTGGGAACACACGCTGGAATACGCACAGGGCAGCACGGACAAGGATACCGGCGCGAACTCATCAACAAAGAATCCCTTTTCAGTTATCCTGACCGCGCCCAACATAAAGGTTGATAAGTATTCCTTCAATTTCTCCGTCAGTTCAAACAACTTCGAATACCTCTACCTCGAGTATGATAATGCTGTTCCCGATTCGGCCACCGTGTTCCTGAGGGCAACGGCCAATGAATGGGGGATTAACTCGACGGACAGGCCAAGCTACCTGTATGCAAGGGGCTTGAGATCCGTCCAGTCAACAGAGGCACTATGCCTGAACATATGCGATGACTACAATGTGAGCGCGGGTAGCTGCAAGGGGTCGTGGAGCGAATTCTCCTGCACATCGGAAGGCATTGGCAAGGGAGAGTTCAAGATATCCGGAACAAGCAGCTACCTCAACAGGCTCACCACGGGCACGGGATTCAGGCTCATTGTAAAGGCTGTGAGCAGCAGTAGCAGCGACACGACCCAGCAAACCACCCAGACCACGCAGACCACCCAGCAGACAGCAACACCCACAGCATCCATCTCCATAACCGGCCCCGCTTCGCTCAGCATTGGCATTGGAGAGTGCGAGCGGGGGAAGTACACCATCAAGAACTCGGGCGATGCCTCCGCAAGCCTTTCCAAGCTCACCGTCTCAGGACTTGACTCAGACAAGGCAACCTACGAGCTAAAGAGCTCGATAAGCTTCCCGTACAGCCTCGGGGCGGGAAAGGAGCTCAAGGCAGAGTATGAGTTCTGCCCGAAGGTGGAGGGGAGCTGGACTGCAAGCGTCTGCGTGAATTATGGAAGCTCCAGCAAGTGCAAGTCAACCACCATAAAGGGCGTGAACCTGTCGGAAAGCAAGCCGGAGCTGAAGCTGGACGTTCAGGTGGAGAAGTTCGGGAAGGAGTATGTTGTGAC
>WAMX01000010.1 GCA_015522095.1 Nanobdellati archaeon
GATAACAATCAGCACGCCCGAGGGAACGGAGAAGCTCGAAGAATGGAAGCTTCCCAATTTCGAGACGACCGCATACCTATATCAGATGAATATGGGCAACGCAACATACATTGCCCCCGAGTACAGGATGCAGGCGCTGAGGTTCACTCCGGACGCTCTGAGGCTCTACACGGTGAACCTCACGGGGAAGTCATACCCGCAGGGCTACCCCGCAGTCACGCAGGGGGTCGCGGCATTCCTCAGCAATATGACAATTGTTACGTCCTGCCCGGCCTATCAGGAACCCGCAGACGCGTGGCTCGGGGAGAATCACACGTACAGCGACCCCGCGCTCGGTGACTACTACTTCTTTGAGACCAGCGGCAACAGCACAAAGCTGTGGGTGAGCAAAGGGAACTGCAACTTTGCAGCAGGCACCGTGCTTTCGGAGGGGGAGGAGTTCGTGTTTGGGGTCGGAAAGTCCAACTTCACGCTCAGGGTGATAAATGCCACGATGAACTTCACGACAATCGGGGTCGAGGTGGGGAATTCCAAGCCCATAAGCGTGGACTACTTCGAAGGCAATCCCTCGCCGGTGTGGTACCTTGCCTGGTTCAAGTTCAATGGCGAGAATTACTCGCTGCTGATGGTCAACGGGACGGAGCAGGTTCCGCTGTGCGGCCAGTGGCCGGGCGAGTGCGTCAAGGCGGTGCGCGTGTCCCGGAACTCGTCCTTCACCTCCGCACCGAGGGTGCGCGCGGGAGAAAACTTCACAGGCACCATGTACATAGGCCTGCTCGGGCCCGGTCCGTGGAATGACATAATCGTGCTGAACGGGAGCTCCCCCGTGGTCCCTGCGGTGGATATCTGGCTGGCGGACAGCAACAACGTGTCCATCTTCGTGATAAATGAGAGCGAGCACGCCTACGATCTCGACGGAACGGCCGGAGACACCACTTACTATGCCGTCGCATTTGACGAGTTCCCGAACGGGGTGCCCGAGTACTCGACCCTGCTCGTTGATGATGACCTCGAGATTACGCAGCCGGACCTTGGAAATGGGAGCACATACCTTGACTTCTACGGCGCGGAGAGCGGCCGGAAGGAAATCAGGGGGAACACCCCGCAGAGGATGTGGGAAGGGGACCTGAACTTCAATGAAAGCGGCGGATCGTGGGAGAGCACGTGGAGGGTGAGGGCGCTCTCGGACAGGGGAATGCTCCTGCAGAGGGATTCCTGGACTCTGGGCAACTCCGAGAACATAACCATCGTGCTGAGGGTATATGACTTTGACGGGAAGCCGATAGCAGGGAGCCCGGTTGAGGTCCTTGCCGTCAGGGCGTTCACGCCCGGCGGATTCTCGGAGCTTGTGCAGGGCACGGACTACACATTCTACCAGGCACCCTTCGCAACAACAGATTCCCAGGGCTACGCGCTTCTGGAGATAGGTCCGGCAACAAGCTGGCAGGACGGTGACTATTCCATTGAGATGGTGATAAATGCCACGGCAGGCGCGCAGAAGGTTGAGGCGTGGCTGCACGTGGGAGGCTGGGGAGGAGGTCCATGAGGAAGCTGATATTCCTTCTGCTGGTCATGAGTGCGGGCTATGCAGCGGGCTGCACGATAAGCCAGGCGGGCGCGGACCCGGGCACAATAATGCAGGGAAAGACCTTCACCGTTTCAGTCACTGGGCTCAGCGGAAGCGGGACGGCAAGCATAATCCTCCCTTCGAGCGGGTTCACCATTGACGAGGACACCACCAAGTCATTCTCATCCACCTCGGTGTCCTGGAACACGCCCAAGGCGACGGAGCTCGCCAGCAACCAGAAGATACAGGTCAGCATAAACCAGAACGGGGCCGTGAATGTTCTCGACTGCTCTCCGAATCCCTTTGATGTTGTTTCCCCGCCATACATAACGGTCACGCACTCCCCAAGCTCTGCAACCGTGGATGCGGGGGGCACCTTTGATGTCTCCCTCACCATCCAGAACACAGGAGGGACAACAGCCTCGCTGACCATTGGAGTGACGGGCACGGTTTCCGAGTCTATGCTCATTCCCGTGCCCGATGAGATACCTGCGGGCGGGATTGGCTCGGGAACCGTGACGGTGAAGGCGTCCACGGCGGGCTCCTATTCTGCAGGCGTGGTCACCAGCGCGCTCAACGGGAACTCTGTCACAAAGCTGGTGTCGGTTGTTGTGAATGCGGTTGGTGGAGGAGGGGACTCGGGGGGTGATTCGGGAGGAGGCGGTGGTGCAGGAGGAGCGGTAGGAGCAATCGGCGGCGGGGGTGGCGCCGTGGTCAAGGAAGAAAACAGGACGGTGGAAACGCCCTCTGGAAACCGCATCACGAAGGTCCTTAAGGTCATAAAGGGGAAGGGTGCCGAGCTGGAGCTCACCATTGACACGCCCGTCAGGAAGATAAGGATTGTGAAGGGTCAGGAAGGGAGCGTCCAGATAAGCTTCGAGAAGCTCGGCAGCAGGCCGGCGGATGTCCCCGAACCGCCAAAGAGGACGCTTGCATACTTCAGGGTCGAGGCAAACTCGAGCGTTGATGAGGCCCAGTTCGAGTTCGAGGTTGAAGACTCCGTGCTGCAGCAGCACAATGCAGACCCGCTGAAGGTTTACATGATGAGGTGGGACGGGGAAAAATGGCAGGTACTGAGCACGGAGCACATCGGGGTGGAGGGCTCGCTCCACAGGTATGTTGCAACCACCCCCGGGTTCTCGGTGTTCGCCATAGGCTACCTTGAGAAGTCGGAGCAGAAGGAGAAGGTTGCGCCGCCCACCGTGCCGGAGGAGCCGCCGGCGCCCGAGGTTCCCCCGCAGCCCTGGAAAGAGTGGCTGGTGAAGATAGCCGTGCTCGTGGCGCTTCTGGTCGTGCTTTTCGCCAGCTACATAG
>WAMX01000011.1 GCA_015522095.1 Nanobdellati archaeon
CGTTCATTTAAACACCCTCCTGAGCTGCTTAGCCAGCTCCTCCTCGCCAAATGGCCTCCCATCATACTTGAGTATCTTACGGTCGATGACCCTGCCGGTTGATTCCGCAATGAGGTCCGCAATCTGCCCTGTGGCGGAGTTCTCGACAACCACAATGCGGTCCGCCCTGTCAATGTGCCGGGCAACTTTCTTTGAGGGGAATGGGCGGAGATAGCGCACCTGAAGGAACCTGACATCCCTGAGGTGCCTCATGGCATCGAGTATGGCTCCCTTTGTCGAACCCCAGCTCACTATGAGGTCGTCCCCCCTGCCGTACGTCTTCACGGTATCCATCCGGGACACCTCCTTTTCGAGCGTCCTGGCCTTTGCAAGCCGCTTCTCCACCATGGCATTTACCCTGTCGCTCTCCTCCACGGTGTATCCCCATTCGTCGTGCTCGTAGCTCGTGGCACGAACTATTGCATCGCCAAGTGCGGCGCGCGGAGACACGCCGTCCTTCGTGAACCTGTAGGAAGCATAAGACCTGCCGGACCGGGCAAGGAACCGCCTTGGCTTCACACGGAGCGCCGGCTTCGAGGCCACCGTGAACTGGCTCTCCCCGAGGTGCTTGTCGGAGAGGACCGCGGAGAGGACGCCGTACTTCTGGGCAAAATAGATGGCCTCCGCCGTGAGCTCAAAGGCCTCAACCGGATCGCCGGGAGCCACCACGACCTTCGAGAACTCCCCGTGACCCGCATTCAGAACGAACTTCAGGTCGCCCTGTGAGGTGTATGTGGGCACGCCCGTTGCCGGACCGGGACGCATCGCCATATAAACGGTGAGCGGGAGCTCGGACTGGCCCTGCAAGCTGAGCGTTTCCGCCATGAGGGCATATCCCCCGCCGCTCGTTCCCACCATGGTCATGGCACCCGCAAAGCTCGCCCCAAGGGCGGCATTCACCACACCAATCTCATTCTCAAGCTGCACCGCCCGCAGGCCATACCTTTCCTGAAGCGCCGCAAGTATGTGGAGGACAGGAGTGGCAGGCGTCATTGGATACGCGATGTAAAGGTCAAGACCTGAAGACGCGGCCCCGTAGGCAACCGCCTGGCTCCCGCTTACATAGTATCTCTGGCCCTTTGAGGGCCTGAGGCGGAAGGGTTTCACGGGACCCGTGTATTCAACATACCCCAGTCTGGCGGCCTTCCGGTTTATGGACGCGTGCCTGCCAAACCCCTCCATCTGCTTCAGGAGGCCATCGAGCGGGAGGTCCATCGCCCTGTAAAGGGCGCCGAGGAGGTATGAATTTTCGACTATGCGGGGGGCCCCGAGCTTGCTCAGCGCCGCAAGCGGCGAGAGCTTCGCCTGAACGCCATCAAGCGTGCCAATGGAAATGCCCCCTCTTGCAACGCTGTCAAGGTGGTGCGCGGAGAATCGCCCGAAAATCAGGGCGTAATCGTATGTCCAGTTGTTGCTGTGGACGGGCCTGCTCTCAACACGGATCACATTGAAGTTCTCCCCACCCCTTATGAGAGAGCCATAGTCGCGGTAGTTGAAGACGTAATAGCCGCGGGAAATCAGGTCGCGGGACACAAGCTCGGCCGATTTTGCAATTCCCTGGCCCGCTTCGCCAGCAATAAGTATCTGCACATACTCTATTCGCCCGGGGGATATTTATGAGTTATTTTTTAAACCGTGAAATGAGGTAGTGAAATGGATGTATCAAAGCTATCTCCCGGGAAGGATGTTCCGGAGGACATATTCGTGGTCGTGGAGATTCCGCAGGGAAGCTCCGTTAAGTATGAAGTGGACAAGGAAAGCGGGGCGGTGTTTGTGGACCGCTTCCTCTTCACGCCCATGCACTACCCCGCCAACTACGGGTTCATACCGGGAACGCTGGCAGATGACGGCGACCCGGTGGATGTGCTGGTGGTAAGTCCCCAGCCGGTGGCGCCGGGCTCGGTCATAAGGGCGCGCCCGATAGGAATGCTCATAATGGAGGACGAGAGCGGGAAGGACGAGAAGGTTGTGGCGGTTCCCGTCACGAAGCTCGACAAGACCCTCGAGAATGTGAAGGACGTGTCCGGGCTGCCGGAGATACTCCGCCAGAAAATAAAGCACTTCTTCGAGCACTACAAGGACCTCGAGCCGGGCAAATGGGTAAAGGTCCAGGACTGGAAGGGTGCTGATGAGGCAAAGGAATACATAAAGGGGACGCTGAAGTAATCACTTCCCAAACCGGCGCTCCCGGGTGGAGAACCACTCCAGCGCCTTTCTTATCTCTTCTTCATTGAAGTCGGGCCACAGGAGGTCCGAGAAGTAGAGTTCGGAGTAGGTTGTGAGCTGAGGGGGGAAACCCGAGAGGCGCTTCTCCCCGCCGGTCCGTATGACAAGGTCGATGGGCGGGACGGTATCGGGAATCAGGAACGAGCCGGTCCGGCGGGCGTGCTGGAGATCATCAGCACCATCATAGCCCACGAGCCCGACAAGGAGGCGGCTCCCGCCCGCAGTTTCGTCCTCCAGCTGCCGGAGCTTTTCCTGAAGCCCCTCCGGCAGCCGCTCGA
>WAMX01000012.1 GCA_015522095.1 Nanobdellati archaeon
CGATCACGTGCTGCGGCAGCCCTGGGAGGAACCCCTCGGGGGTTTTCACGGTGGCGTGCGTGTCCACCACGACCTTCCCCTCAAGGGCGCCAATCCTGTCCGCCGCCTCCTCCTGCAGCTTCCTGTACGCCTCGCCGTGAATCCGCTTCCTCATTTCATCGCGGTGGGAGATGCCATACCTCTCCCGCGCCGCCTCCATCATAACAGTCCCGTAGCTCACGACCTTCCATCCCTGACCTGCAAGCCCCTTCGCAATGCTCGACTTCCCGACGCCCGGCACACCAAGAAGAATCGCCTTCATATCAGTATAATGGCGGAACATATTTATGGTTCTTGCTCGAGCAGCTTCTCGCACAGATACACTACTTCCCGAGCGAGCCCAAGTATTTTCTCAGCATCTTCTTTAGTCCACAGTTCCGAAGGAGCAACTACCTTCCCCCGAGAAATAACGGAATACCATACCCTCTGAGCGTCAGCACTGCCTTGGCTGCCTTTTCGGCAGCCTCCTGAGCGTGCGACACACCCTGGCGAAGAGCCCGGATTCAAGAAGCTGCTCCGCTGCCCTGAGGTCCACCCTGGCCTCGTCAATCATGCTCTCCGCATATTTTTTCCTGACATCCATACTCCCCGCCACCTGTCAAACTCGAACTTCTCAAGCAGTCGCTTCCTGAGCTCCTCAAACTTCTCGATGAACTCGCCATCCCCCTTTACGAGCACGCCATCCCGGGCGATCTCCAGTGCAAGTGGCAGCCCTTCCGAGAACTCGGCAATGAAGTCACTCCAATTCCTTATCACAAACTCGTCCCGCCCCCTGCGGTCAAAAAGGGGAAACTCCACGGAATCAGGGACAACCGCGTAAACTCCCCGCGGTCTTAAAAGAGTTCCTGAAGCTTCTTCAGCACCCCCGCGATCCCGTACGCCTCTCGGGCCGTGAGCCTCGCGCGCTCGAGCACCCTTTTGAAAAGCAGGAGCTGGATGCGGCGCTTGTCGCGGGGATAGCCAAGCCTGTCGAGCAGCCCGTCCCAGAAGGTGTAAATCTGCTCGCGCACTTTGCGGTCTGCCACGGTGCGCTCATCCTCGCGCCTGTAGAGCTCGTACAGCAGTATGGCCACGGCGTTCGCTATGTTGAGCGTGCGGTATTCGGGACGCGTGGGAATATACACAACCGTGTCGCAGAGCGCCAGCTCCTCATTCGTGAGCCCCGTGCTCTCCCGCCCGAACACGAGTGCCATGTTCTCCACGCGCTCCAGCTCCCACGGGAACTCGTACGCGCGGTTCACGTTGTAGTCGGAGGCGAGCTTGGCAGTCGTGCCCACAAGATAGGGGCTGTCCACCTCGTCGAGGGAATTCACAATCTTCACGCTGTCCAGCACATCCTGCGCATGCATCGCCCGCTGGCGCACCGTGTCGTCTATCTCCACTCGAGGGTTCACAAGCACAAGCTCTGCGCCAAAATTCTTGCACAGCCGGGCCACCATGCCAAGATTTTCCGGATACTCGGGCTCGACAAGCACAACCTTCATCCGCCCAACTCCTTCAAGAGCCTGCCGTACGTTGACGCGTCTATCTCCCCCTTCTCAAGCTTCTCCTGAAGGACCTTCACGGCGGCAGCCCTTGCATCCATAAGGTGGGGAAGCTCCTTCCCGGAAAGTCCCTTCTTCAAATCAGGCTTCCTGCCATTGAAGAGGATGTAGGACGCAAGGAGGAAGATTACAAAGAGCCGCCAGTCGAAGCTGCGGCCGGGGGAAGAGCGGGGAGCGCCGCTGAAAAGGTCGCGGCGGAGCTCTGCCCTGTAAAGCGAGAAGGCGGCGCCCTCGTAGTTGCCCTCCCTGAAGAGGTAGAAGGCGTGACGGCGGTAGGCCTCGCTGAACCCGTCGCTGTAGGGGGTGCTGTTGAGGAGCATGGCGCGAAGGGCGATGGGAGAGGTCTGCCCGGCGCGCGCCCACGCCTCCGCGTCAATGGCGTTGTAAAGCGCCGCATAGTACATCCCCTCCTCAAATGAACGTATGGCAAGCTCGAGAGAGCTGGAAGCCCCCTCTGGAAGGGAGCCCGAAAGCCGGGCAAGCTCGATGGCATTCTTGGCGGAGAGTATCCGCTCGTTGGCGAGCTCTCCCACCCAGTCCTCCTTTACGGGATCGCCCGTCTGGTTCTCCATTGAGAGCATCTTGGCCGCTATTGCAAGCCACTC
>WAMX01000013.1 GCA_015522095.1 Nanobdellati archaeon
CCTTCCATCTCGGCATCAAAGAACTCCTCCGCACCCCTGCTGCCTTCAAGAAACAGATACTGACCCACAAAAGCCTACCCCGCGGGAAATAAAAACCCTTCTTCCCGGAATATTAATAAACCCGCTCCCTCCTGACTGGTATGAACAGGGTCAGGCTCATATACACCATTGTGAAGGAATACCTCTCTGACGGCCGCGGCCCCGAGCTGGAGTACTCCACCAAATACAGGCGCGGCTCCTTCTCCCCGCCCCGCGAGGGGTTCAACCTCCTTGAGGG
Source organism: Nanobdellati archaeon (assembly GCA_015522095.1). Lineage (GTDB taxonomy): Archaea > SpSt-1190 > SpSt-1190 > SpSt-1190 > SpSt-1190 > WAMX01. Next base: position 278 of record WAMX01000013.1, read on the forward strand.
TTTCGAGGCCGGCGCCCGGGGATGGGCGGCACTCTTCGAGCTCGGCACCCTTGTGGAGGGGGAGAAGAAGTATGCGGCCATCCGCGTTTCGGACGGGCGGAGCACGAAGCTCTACACCTTCCTCGAGGGAGTGGATGTCTCGGATGCCGCGATACGGCTGCTCAAGGATTCAGGCGCGTTCCGCTCCGAATCCGCCGACTTCTTCAGAAGCTACCGCGAGGGCTAACCTTTTAACCGCCGGGGGGTATGCGGATGGTGATGACCCCCAGGGTATCTGACCGATGATGATGCCGACCCAATCTGATCAATCTATCTCCTTCTTGAGAAGCTCCATAATTGTCCTGCCCGGCACCTTTCCGCGGAACTCCTTCATCACGACCCCCATCAGGCCCTTCACGGGATCGGGCGAGCTTTTGATGTAGTCGCTCCTTTCCTTCACGAGCTTCCTTATGAACCTGCGGACCTCCCCGACATCCGCCCGTCCGGCCTGCACTTCCCTTCCCCTTGCGAGGGCCTCAAGCGCATCGGATACCCCCTCTTTAGCCATCCCGCCCTCGAGCAGCTCCAGCACCCTCCGTATGTGTTCCTTCCTCACGGCCAGCCCCTTCCTCCTCAGCGCGGGCAGGTGCTCCGTCAGGATTATGGCAAGCTCCTTCCCCTTCCCGAGCTCCTCAAAGAGCCAGTAGTCCGGACTCATATGCAGTTTCCTTGCAATCTGGGGGGGCAGCTCTTTCTCGAGCCGCGCGAGCCTTTCCTCGGGCGTCTCCAGCCTTTCAACCTCCGGAAGCCGGAATGGGGGAATGTCAGTCTCAGGGTACATGCGGGCGCCGGTCGGCAGGGGCCTGAGGAAGGTGGTGGAACCGTCCGCTTCCGCCCTGCGCGTGTCCTCGGGCACGCCCCGTGCGAACTGCTCGACCCTTTCCCTGACGAGCTCAATTATCTCGGGAGTGCCTGCCGCCATTATTATGAGATCTCCCTTCCCAGCGCGGAGCTGCTTCCTCACCTGCTCGAACTCCTTAGGGAGCTTCCCCTCATCGGAGTGGAAGAATCCCCCGTGGCCGAAGGAGCGCACATACTGTGCGAGCTCCTTTCCCACATGCTTTCCCGGATGGAGCTTCTCCGCGAAGAGCCCTGCAGCGCCCTTCATGGCGGCCGCAAAGACCTTCCCCTTCTTCAGTATGCGATTGTCCGTTTCCACGCGGACCTCCCTGACCCCGCTGAAGCCGGCGCCAAATCTCTCCCTCAGCCGGACAAGGCTTTCCTGCCTCGCCACCTCGTACTCGACAATTTTAGGTATCAGGTCAAGGTCCTGCACGCCCTTTATCTCGACCCTCGCGCCTCCGGGGGTGGAAATGTTGAGGTCCTGCCGTATCGTGCCCAGCCCGCGCTTTATCCGCGCCATGCGCAGCAGGCTCCCTATCCTGTATGCAACTTCCCTTGCCTCCTCGCCGCTGCGCATATCCGGGCCCGTTGCAATCTCAACAAGAGGAATGCCCAGCCTGTCAAGCGAGAACCCTCCCTTCACGGGGCGGGCGGAATCCTCTTCAAGGCAGACCGTCTCTATCCTGACGTCCCCCACCCTTCCATCGGTGGCTATGAGCGCCGTGCGCTGGAACCCAGTCACGGCGGAGCCGTCTATGAGTATCTTCCGCATGAACTGCACCTCATCCACGGGCTTTGCCCCGAGGGACGCGGCTATCTGCGCGGCTATTCGCACCGCCTCCCCGTCAGGCTCGTGCGGCGGCTCCTCGTCCCACTCAACCGCGCAGCTGCTCCGGAGGCTCGCAAGGTAGTGCGCCACCCTTCCCCGCCTTGCCTCCATGATGGCCGCCCTGTCCACCTTTCCCATCTCGCTTATGACCGGCCTGAGAACCCTGTCAAACTCGAAGTCCCACTCATCTCCCAGCTCCCCCGGGCAGCGGCAAAACAGCTTCCCGGTATCGAGCTGCTGGTGTATTTCCAGCCCTATCTTCACCACATTAAGACCTAGACAAGTCTTTTATATTTCTCTTGCTATTCGCTTTTGTGGCCGATGCGTCCGTGGAGTTTCAGAAGATACTCCACACCGAGATGGAGTCCGTTCTTGTCCTCATCCTTGTGACAACCTTCCTGCTCGTGTTTGTGCCGCAGGCGAGGGTCTATGCCGAGATAATCCTCGCAATTGTGGGCTTCCTTGTCCTCCTGCTTATACTCAAGGCGCTGAACATAATCAACGAGGTCAAGGAGTACGAGCGCCTTGCCATTTTCCGCATGGGGCACTTCCACAGGATAGCCGGTCCGGGCTGGGTCTTCATACTGCCCTTTTTCGAGAAGGTCGTCAAGCTCGACCTGCGCGTCCAGAAGATGGACCTCCCGCCGCAGGAAGTCATAACCGCGGACGAGATACGCGTCTCGGCGGACATGATTGTGTACTACAAGATAACCGACCCTGAGAAGGCCGTGGTCTCCGTGAAGGACTTCCGCGAGACGGTCAAGGGATTTGTATATGCTGCCCTCCGCGACATAGCGAGCAACCTCACGCTCAACGAGCTGTATTCGGAAATTGAGAAGGTCAACGACATTGTGAAGGTGAAGATTGAGCCCATGACCACTGACTGGGGAATTTCCGTGATTGATGTTGAAGTCCAGAACCTGCGCATACCCGAGCCCATACAGGCAGCGATGCATATGCGCCGCCGCGCCAAGGAGGAGTGGGCGGCCGCACAGTATCAGGCGCGCGCCCAGCGCACCCTGATTGAGGCGCTTGCGGATGCGGCAAGCAAGCTCGACGACCGCGCCCTCCAGTACCTCTACATAAAGGAGGCGCTCCCCGAGCTGGCAAAGGGCGAGAGCACCAAGATTGTTTTCCCGACCGCCTTCCCGAAGGTGCCTTCCATCGAGGAGGGCGCGAAGGACACGGCAGCGCTGAACCTCACGGGGCTTCTTGACGACAAGAAGAAAAAGAAAAAGGAATGATTATTTTGGCATCCAGTATATCAGCGTGAGCGTTATGCCCAGCCCGAGCAGCGCGAACTCCCTCGAGTAGCCGAGCTTCATTATCCCGAGGGCGAGCGCCGCCCCAAGCCCAATCTGGAGGAGGAATCCCATGGACTGCTGCTCATTCACAAGGAACATCACAAATATGAAGAAGACGAAGATGGCAAGCCCGAGCAGAATGAGCAGGTCCAGCATATTATCCTTCGGGGTGCTGACTTATATCTTTTTCACAACCTTCTTGACTTCCTTCCTGTCCGGCGCCACCTTGAGCCCCAGCCTGTTGAGGAGAGCGGCGGTTGCCCACATCTCTGCAAACTGCCTGTAGTCCTTCTCGATTTCCGCTGACTTCACGACCTTCTTTGCCGCGCTTTTCAGCTCCTTCACAAACTCCTCGAGCCCCTCAAGCTCCGCCGAATCCACGGCCTTCTGGAGCTCCGGGTAAAGCGTGCCCAGCTTGAAGAGTATTGTCCCGTTTACGAGGGACGAGAATGCCAGAAACTTCTCCCGGCGGCCATCATACGACATCTTGTAAAATGATTTCCACTCAGGCGTATCCACAATGAACTCCGCTTTCTCCATACGCCTCATATTGGAGGGGGTTAATAACTATTTCTTCGAACTCTCCCCCGTGCCTGCGGTGGTAGTGCACTATTGGTGAAAGCTCTGCCCTGCTGCCATTCAGGTATCTCTCCACCCTCTCTGGCGAGGGCACATCCCCCCCGCTGTTCCCGAACGTGTATTCCACGGTGCCGCCATCTCCCATTATGTCCGCAAGCGTGTAGTCCTTTGCGGATGCCACGCCCTCCTTAAGCACGAGCCGCGTGTACTCGTCCTCCGTGTCGAGCCCCTCCACGCGCCCTCCCCTGACCTTCAGCTTTATGCCGTATATCCTGTCGAAGAGCTCCCCCATCTCTCGGTGGAGCTCGTGGGCCCA
>WAMX01000014.1 GCA_015522095.1 Nanobdellati archaeon
CGAGCACAGGGAAAAGATGCTGGGGAATATTGAGGAGGTCAGGAGCAGGGGGGCGAGGGTAATAGCGCTCGGCGAGCGGGGGGACAGGGAGCTCGAGAAACTCGCGGACGAGTTTTACGGGATGCCCTCCGTGGAAGGGGACCTTGTGCCCCTGTACTACACGGTGCCCCTCCAGCTGCTGTCATACCACACGGCAGTTCTGCTCGGGAGGAACCCCGACAAGCCAAGAAATCTTGCGAAGAGCGTGACCGTGGAGTGACAGGCCACGCTCCTGCAAAAAGTTAGGAAGCTGCCACCTTGCTGATCTGCGCGTAGGTCTCGCCTGGAGTGGATCAAGCGGGCGTCGTATTGCGGACCTGCTTGCAGACTTCGCCTGCAGTCCTGGACAGGGAAGAGTATCCCTCCTTGTTTGAAAGACTCCTGAGGTGGAAGTACTCGCGGCGGCGATCGACATCGTTGTGGTACTTCCGAAGCGCGTGCTTGGCAGCGAAATAGACACCTACAAAGGGTGCGGAAATCGCAGCAAGCTGTTGCAGGAGGGAATGCTGGGAGTTGCTCATCAGCAAAGCATAGGATGCAATGGATGCAGAATAGATGGACATTGTCTCACCCACATTAGCAAAGGTGCTCTTCAGAGAAACATTCTCGTATTTCTCATCCAGTTCTGCCACAGAGGAGTAAAGCACCCCTGCAAACTCACTGTAATCGCCGGTTTCCACGGAGGATTTCAGGGCCCTGTCGAAGGATTTTCTGTTGTGGTCGCGGGCAAAGAGTCCCATTTTAACAAACAAATCAAGGTCCATATCAAGGTTTGCATCCCTGTGGTATTCCCTCAGGTAGCTCTCCACCTGCCCGTCGGGAATTTTGTCCTTCCGTCCGAACATGCAATGTATGGGGTGTTTTGAATTTATAAATTTTTTCACTTTTCAGTTGCTTCAATATCCCGGCGGAAGGCATTGAAGTAGTCCTCAAGCGGGCGGCCGAGCTCTCGGCGGTACCACGCGTACGAATTGTGGCGCCCGGAGAGCTTCACGGCGCGGTATGTCAGGAAGCCGGCGGCCGCAGCCGCAAGCCCGTGCAAGGCGGCGGATTCAGGCTCCGACAGGCTTGCAATGGACTCGTAGGCGCTGAAGGCAGTTGCAAGGGCAAAGACATACTGCTCGACCCTGCGGACGGCCTTCAGTATGCGCGAGCCATCGAAGGCGTCAGACTCCCTGGCACGGGACACGAGGGCATCAAGGTAGGGCTGGCGCTCCTCCCTCTTAAGGCTCTCAATAAGCGCTTTCTCGGTTTTGCGGTTCCCCCTCGTGATGAAGCACGCCACGGGCACAAAAAGCTCGTCTTCAAGCCCGTACCTGCGGGCATACTCGTCAACAAGGTCAAACACCCTGTCAAGATCCACGGGACCCACCCGCCGGGAATCCGTGATACCTCTGCGTCTCGGATGCCCGGGAAACAATCTCCCGGGCCACATAATCACGCAGGCGCTCATATCCCCTCTCCTTTACGCGGGAAACCAGCGAGCGGTACTTTCCCACCCCCCTGTCACGCGTGATATATGCGGAGGACGAAACAAATGCGAGCGACGCAAGCGAGTTCACAAGCGCCGCGCTGCCATCGCCGGAGCCAAGCTCCGCCACGGACGTGTAAAGGAGGGGCACAGCAGGGGCAAATAGCATGCCTCCCACGAAGGAGCGGGGAACGCTCTTCTCCCGGGGGTTTATGTCGCAGGAGCCGGCAACGCTCAGGAGGGCCTCCGCATACCCCTCCCAGGAGTTGTTCTCAAGGCTTTCCCTGAGGACCTTCCGGAGGCGTGGCTCCCTCCTCTCAAGATAGCGGGAAAGCTCAATGGCAAGCTCCCTGTCCTCCTCCCTTAACCGTATTGTAGAGTAATAATCCTCAAGTTCCCTGCGGCCATTTGAGAACCACATGGAAACGGGACACCCGGAAATTTATTAAGGTTACAGCCCCTGCCGGCACTTCAATATGGCCTCCTTCAGGGGCATTCCCTGAAGGTTCATGCCCATCATCCTGACGAGCAGGTTCAGGCGGTTTGGCACGTCGCCTATCCGCCCGTCCAGCCGGATGGCGCGCCTCTCGGAGTATCCCAGCTCCCTCGTCCGGAGGCGGTTGCTCTTGTCAACAATTCCGCCAAGCACATACGACCTGGCAGGGTCAAACCTCCTGAGTTCCTCCTCCGCATGCGGGTCGAGCAGGACCGCCTCCTCCGGAGGGTCAAAGCCCCCTGCAAACTTGAGCTCCCCCGCAAGGCGCCGCACCTCGGGAGGGGCGCGGACCAGGCGCAGGTTCCCGTCCCAGAGGAAGTTGCGGAGCTCCGAAATGGCGAGGGTGGTTTGCTTCAGCAGGAGCTTCCGCTCCCCGGCGGTGTGATAGTCCCAGAGCCCGAAATCGATGGAGAGGAAGGGATGGCGTGACAGGCCGAGGCTCAGGGGCTCACCCCGGAAAGAGGCTATCCAGTCAGACTCAAGCTCGCCCCTGCCCGTTATGAGCGTGAGCTCCCCGCATCTTTCCACCAGCCTTCCGCTGAGCGAGCCCTCCAGCAGCCCCAGCCTTCCGGACTCAAGGAAGCCCGCAAGCCTGTTGATGTCCGGCACGCGCGAATGCACCACACCCTTCAGCCTGCGCGCCAGCACATCCCGGGGGAAGAGCATGTTAATATTGGAGTAGTAAATATAAAGAACCTCTGGTGGAAGATGGCATGGCAGAGATATATGCCGGCAGAGGAGAGGATTTCAGGGTGGAGTATGTGGTGCCTTACAGCAGGGTGATCCCCGCGAATGAGCTGCTTGAGAGGGTGTACAGGGAAGCGGAGGAGGCCGTTGGCCCAAACAGGAAATTCAGCATACACCACCACGACGGGGGATACAGGGTAATAGCGCCCGGAAGCACCAGGGAAGTGGGAGAGGTGCCCGCATTCCGCCAGCTCTTCAGGCTGCTGGACGCAAAGAGCTACGTGCTCGTGATGAGGGACAGGTCCCTTGAGAGATTCGCGGAGCATCTGGGGAAGAGCAGGCAGGACTGGAGGCTTTACAGGCTGGTGTACGAGTGACCCATCTGCTTTTTTAACATACAGCGGTGGATATGCCATGCCAACTCCCAGGGGCATGAGGGACTTCACGCCCGAGCTCGCACTCCTCAGGAAGGATGTTTTCTCGCGCATTGAGCGGGTTTTCCGCAGCTTTGGATTTGACCCCATTGAAACGCCAATAGTCGAGCTGTGGGAGACCCTCAAGGGGAAGTATGGCTCCGAGGAAAAGCTGGTTTACTGGTTCAGGGACCCCTGGGGAGGGAAGGAGCTCGCACTCCGCTACGACCTGACGGTCCCTCTGGCACGCTTCCTTGCAGAGCACCCGGAGCTGCCACTGCCATTCAAGCGCTATGCAATAGGAAGGGTGTACCGGCACGACGAGCCCCAGAGGGGAAGATACAGGGAGTTCTACCAGTGCGATGTGGACATAGTCGGCGCCAGGGGTCCGGAAGCGGACGCGGAGATACTCAGGGTCATAGGGGCGGTTATGAGGGAGTTCAGGCTGCCCGGATACACAATAAAGCTGAATGACCGGCGCCTGCTCAGGGGCATATTCCGCAGGGAGCTGGGGATTGAAAACCCCCTGGAAGTTTACCGCGCAATTGACAAGCTTGACAAGATTGGATGGGAGGGTGTGGAAAAGGAGCTCAGGCAGCTCCTGCCCGCCAGCAAGGTGCGCAGGGTCAGGGACATACTGGAAATGTCCGGCTCACCGGATGAGGTCCTGGACCAGCTGGAAATGCGGTTCAAGGATGGAGGCATCAGGGAAGCCGTGGAGTATCTCAGGGAGGTCGTGGGGCTCGCCGGGAAGAATCACATAAAGCTCGACCTGAGCCTTGTGAGGGGGCTTGACTATTACACGGGGCCCATCTTTGAGACGGTCGTCAAGAGCCCGAGGATAGGAAGCATAACGGGTGGCGGGAGGTATGACGAGCTTCTTGGAAAGTACGGGAAGGACCTGCCTGCGGTGGGCACAACAATAGGCGTTGAGCGGCTCATAGATGCAGGGCTCGCCCTCGGGATATTCAGGACCAGGAAAACCGTGGCGGAGGTTTATGTGGCGAGCATAGGCGCGAGGGAATATGCGTGGGAGATAGCTGAGAGGCTGCGTGATGCGGGGGTCCCCACGCGGGTGGACCTTATGGGCAGGAACTGGAGAAGGCAGCTTCAGGAGGCGGAGAAGCTGGGGATACCGAGGGTCGTCCTTGTTGGCAGGAAGGAAGAGGAGAAGAAGCAGGCCGTGCTCATTGAAGATGGTGAGAGGCGGCAGCTCGGGCTGGACGAGCTCATCCGCTCAATAGCGAAGTAGGTCAAAGATGCCATAGACAAGGATGGGCGCCGCCGTCGCCGCGCTTATTGGCTTGTGGAGGGCAATGGGGGAGCCCATGCTCCTGCCAAAGAAGAGCATGACCGTGAAGTCCTGCTTGAGCTTGGTTGCAACCTCTTCGGGCTTGCCGCCGGAGTGGGAGTAGTGGAAGGTGAAGTCAGGGCTGAAGAACAGCTTTGCCTCATCAGCGCCCATGAAAAGGACGGTCCTGCCGCGGGACTCGGCAAGCTCCTTGAGCCCCTCATCGCGCTCGGCGAGCACGGGAAGGACGTGGGGGAATTCAAACATGCTGCGGAGGAAGTGCTCCTGATCCGTGCCCTGGTAAAACACAATCAGCTGCCCGCTCACACAATGCATAGGAGGGGGGCTATATAATGGTTACACAGCCAAAAAGTTAAATGCTGCCTCTGGAAAGGATAGTGTGCGCCCGATTGTCATAGGAAGGGATGAGGAGGACCTGAAGAGGTTCGGCGAGGAGGGGCTTGCCCATCTCGGGAAGCATTATGTGAAGACGGGCGACAAGGTGAATCTTGCGAATGATGTGCTGCTTGACCTCGCCCGGCCCCACGTAATACTTGTTGCGGGGAAGCGCGGGCAGGGGAAGAGTTACACGCTCGGGGTGATTGCAGAGGAGATAATATTCCTGCCGAGGCGCCACAGGGATATGCTCAGCGTCGTGATATTTGACACAATGGGGATTTACTGGACAATGAGGTACCCGAATATGCGTCAGGAGCGGCTGCTCAAGGAGCAGGGGCTGGAGCCAAAGAGCGTCCCCACAAGGGTGCTGGTGCCGCAGGGATGGGTCGAGAAATACGAGAGCGCCGGGATAAAGGTGGATGGCGTGCTTGCAATAAACCCGCAGGACCTCACGGTGGAGGACTGGGTGCAGACCTTCGATATTGAGCTTTTTAGCCCGCTTGGAATACTGCTGGAGCGCGTGGTGAGGAAGAAGCCCTCAAGCATGGCAGAGATGGTGGAGCTGGCGGAGAAGGACGGGCGGGCCGACGATAACACAAGGGAGGCGCTTGTCAATCGCCTCAGGGCGGCGGAATCGTGGGGAATATTCAGCGAGAAGGGGACCCGCATAACTGAGCTTCTCGCCCCCGGAATGGTCAATGTGCTTGACCTGAGCCTGCTGGGGCCGAAGGTAAAGAGCCTGCTGATAGGGCTCATAAGCACAAAGATATTTGAGGCGCGGGTGCTCGCCCGCAAGGGAGAGGAAAAGTCCTCCATCCAGAAGCACACGGACATAGGAAAGGAAGTGGTGTCAAGGCTGCCCATGCCCTGGATACTCATTGATGAGGCCCACGAGTACCTGCCCCCCAAACTTGAAACGCCCTCCGCAAGGGCACTCATACAGGTCATACGCGAGGGCAGGCAGCCCGGCATAACCCTTGTGCTCGCCACGCAGCAGCCCGGAAAAATACACACAGACGTGATGACGCAGGCTGACATTGTGCTCAGTCATCGCGTCACGGCGGAGCTTGACATAGGCGCGCTCAACAGCATAATGGGGACATACATGCAGTTCCCGCTTGAGAGGTACATATCCACCCTGCCGCGGTTCAAGGGCGCGGCCGTGATTCTGGACGACAATGCCGAGAAGGTCTATCAGATACGAATCCGCCCGAGGGTCAGCTGGCACGGTGGCGAAAGCGCCACGCTAATCAGGTAGCTGAATGAACCGTCCCTGGCGGAGGGTGATGAGCTTTATTCCCCTGTCCGATGCGGCCTGCCTGACCGCCCTGTCCGTGGTGGCGAGCATGCAGCCGCGCATCCCGGCGAGCTCCACTACTGCCCTGTCCGCCGTTGCCTCCGACTCGACAGGCTCGTAATTCTCCCTGCGCAGGAGCTCAAGGGCGAGCTTCGCCTCAAGCACGCCCTTCGCAAGCCCCTCAAGCTCGCGCACAACGGGGGAGGGCACAAGGGGCGTGAAGGGTCCAAGCTGCATCCTTATCTCGCGGAAGGGGTTGAGCTTCGCGCGGAGGGAGTTCATGAGAAAGCTTGTGTCAAACACCACGCAGACCATTCAACCACCCAGGCTGAGCAGCTCAAGCAGGTCGCGCAGCCCCGGCCCTATGCCGAGAGCGCCTATCACCGTGCCGACAAAGAGCCTCTCCCCTTCCTCCGCATCCTTTATCAGGTACATTATGAGGGGCAGGAGGGCTGTCTTGATGAGTCCGAAGAGCAGGGGGTTGTAGGACATGAGCGCGCCCGCAAGAACGTGCTCCTCAATGAGCCCCGCCATCACGCCGAAGCTGGTAATCCACGCCTCAAATATGGGGGGGACCCAGGCAAAAAGATCGCCCATGAAGGGAAGGCGGCGGTAGAGGTATGCAGCGGCGGGCGTGATGAGGAGGGGGGGAATGGCGTAGGCGGCCCTGCCAAAGCGGAGGTAAGGAGTGCCTGCCAGCAGGGCGAGCCCCGCAAGGGCCCATCCCGCCTGCTCCGTCCTCCGGGGGCCCACGGCGATGTAAAGGACGGTGAAGAGCACTATGAAAAGCAGGAAGATGCCCGGCGTGACCGTGAAGAAGTTCTGGGGAAAGAGGCGGTTGTTCAGAAAGCGGAAGGCGCCCGCAAGGACCATGAATGGCAGGGCGGCGCGGCGGAACTCCCTGCCGTCAAGGCCCCTGACAAAATACTTCCAGTAGAGCTCAACAAGGGCAATCACGGCAAGCGCATAGAAGGCGGTGTTGTAGGGGTTGTAGCCCTCCTGCTGGAATATGGGGCGGAAAACGTTCTCCCACAGGAAATCCAGCATGGAAGGCTGAAAAATGCAGGTTTAAAAGCCTGCGCAGCCATATTATAGTATGGAGCTCAGGGCCCCTCCTTCAATAAAGGTCCTCGAAGCCATGGGCGCAATAGCGGACGGGAGGGTCAAGCTCAGGGACAGCGGGGCGGAGGTCACAAGCTCGGACGGCTCGCGCAGGTATGTTGTGGTCTGGGATGGGACCCGCAATGCCGCTTCCAGCGACGACAGTGGCACGGTGCACCGCGGCTATGTGGGCTACCCCATAATCGCCCTGCTCATGCTTCAGGGGGTGCTGCCCTACGATCCCCGGCTCGCAAAGAAGCTTGCAGGCGTGCCATGGAAGCGGCTGAACGAGCGGTACGGGGACTACGGGCGCACGATGGACCACGTGCTCAAGGGGTGGGCGTGGGAAGACAAAAAGAAGCTCTTCAGGCTTGTTAGGTGGATACTCGCGATACTGCGGGAATTGAAAATAAAGAAGCTTGAGGAGGAAGTCAAGCTCACTGACTTCGTCGAGCCCTTCGGCGGGGAGGGCCGCGCCTGACCTTCTCCTTTGCCTCCTGAAGCTTTATACCCCTGTGCTTGGCGCAGGAGATGCAGTAGTACACCTTCCTGAGCTCGCCAAAGACGCGCCTCACAACCGGCGCGGACTTGTACCTCGGCGCAGTCCTGCCGCACGAATCGCACTTGACCCTGCTCTCTCTCATTTCTTATTACCTCCAATGTCCTTCTTGGTCAGCACCTCTATGCCGCGGAAGTCGCCGTCAGCCGATGTGCCAACCACGCGCTCCACGCCGTGGGACTTGCATATCTCCGCTATCCTGCGGGTAACTTCCCCGTCCATCACGACGGTGTCAGCCTTCAGTATCTCGAGATACCTTCCAAGCTCCACGGTCGGGACCTTGCCCAGTATCTCGGACTCGCGCAGCAGGTAGGCTCCCCGCGTGCCCACAAGGTCATCAAGCAGCTTCTTGAACTGCTCCTTCTCCTCAGCCTTGAGGCTCGCCTTCTTCTTTGGCGCAGCCCTCCGCTGCTCCTTCCTCCTGGGCTTCTCGGCAGGCTCCTCAAGCGTGACGCCGATATTCTCGCGGACCTGCTCTGCGGGCTCCTTCCCGCGAAGCGCCTTCAGTATCTCCTTCTGCGTGAGCTCTTCAACCTCCTTGCCGTCCGGCGCCTTTGCCACGAAGTCAATCTCCGCAGACATCAGCAGCTCCTTGATTATCAGGTCGCCGCCGCGGTCGCCGTCCACAAAGAGGGTCACGACCTTCTCCTTGCTCAGCTTTATTATCTCCTTCGGGAGCTTGTTTCCGCCGAGGGAAATCACATTCTTTATCCCGTGCTTGAGAAGGTTGAGGACATCCGCCCTTCCTTCCACTATTATGACTTCCTCGCTGGAGTCAACAGCAGGGCCCGCGGGAAGCTTTCCCGGCCCGTAGAATGTGACCTCTGCCTGGCGGACCGCCTCCGTGATCTCCTCGAGTATTTCCTGACTGTCCGGTCCCTTCATCAGCATGTCCTTGAGTATGTCCTTCGCGCGGTCCATGATGTACTTCCGCTTGCGCTCCCGCACATCCTCGACGGAGACCACCTTGACCCTTGCCTCGCAGGGTCCCACCCTGTCAATGGTCTCAAGGGCGGCGGCTATTATGGCAGTTTCAGCCTTGTCCATGCTCGATGGAAGCTCAACTGTGCCGAGCGTTCGGCCGTTCTTTGTTTCCATGTGCACCTCTATGCGGCCTATGCGGCCGCTCTTCTGAAGCTCGCGGAGCTCAAGCTCCGAGCCCAGCAGTCCTTCGGTCTGCCCGAAAACAGCACCGATTATGTCCGGTTTTTCAACCACGCCTTTAGCATTTATTTCAGCCTTGACTATGTACTTAGCCGCGACGGGGCTAATTTTACCCATAGTATCACCTCGAAAGGTCGAGCTTCAAATGTTTAAAAAGCTGTGTTGTTAAAAGATGCATGTCAGGAAAGGTAAAATCTGAAAATGCGGCAATTTTCGCGGATGAAGTTATGGTCAGCTTCAGCGTAAAGACGGGCAAGGATGGCTCAAGGAAGGACCCCGTTGTGCGGCTCGGCTTCGTGGATGCGATGAAGAAGATGGTGGTTGCAGAGGTTGTGGTCACGCCGACCACGGCACACGCCCTTGCGCACATAATTGAGGGGACATTGAAGAAGATAGAGGAGACGAAGTCAGGGAAAACTACAAAAAGGGAAGAGGGCACGAGTTACATAGGATAGGGCCTGTAGTCTAGCTTGGATAGGACAGAGGGTTGCGGACCCTCCGGCCCGGGTTCAAATCCCGGCAGGCCCACTCAAACCTTTAAAAAGGTTTGATCCAAAAGGTGCCGTCTTCGCCTTCGGCTCGACGACACGAGCAGTTTTTGACCAAAGGCATCAGCGAAAGAGCGTTGAACGAACGGAGCTCGCGGGTTGGGTCTTCCGTGGGCGATCAGAACTGTGCGGGGGAGTGAGGGGCTATCTCCCGCCGCCCCCCTCCTTCAGCTTCTCCCCTATCCTCCTGTACTGTATTGGCGAGCCGTAGGCACGCCTGGCTGACAGGTCGATGGTCAGCAGACCATTCTGGACGGTCGCCCTGCCATCCTGCTCTGTGTAATCAAGGCCGAGACGGTAGATGAATCGGGAGCGCCCGTCCCGGTCCATCTGGAGAAACCTCTCCCAGTATTCGTTCAGTTGTTTATCCTCAAAGTACCTGTACTCCATTCAACCACCTCCTTTTCGCGGAGCTTCCTGAGTGTGTACCACAGAGAGCTCTCCGGCCAGCCACGGGTGCGGCTGAGCTCGCGGACCGCAGAGCTTGCAGTCCTGCTGCCGGAAAAAGCCACGCGGAGAAGCTCCCTTTCTTTTTCGTCCAATAACTTCCACAGAACTACCGACATTGGTAAGGCATCACCCTTGCCATATCTGGAGAACAGGAGGGGGTTTATTAAGCTGATGTGCAAAAATCCTGCACAGCCGGCAAACCATTTAAACTTCCACAGAGGGCAATGGAATGGGCGATGTGAAGAAGGTGAAGGACGCTTACAGCAAGCTTAAAAAGGAGAACCCGGGCCTTCCGGAGGCAGGCGAGTTCTTTGCAGTGTTTGGGATATTTGAGGAAGACGACCTGTCCGGGCTTGTCAAGCTCTTCAAGAAGGTCCGCAAGATACCTTCAAATGTCGCCCACTGGATACTCGAGCTGCTCTCGCCGCCCGACCCGATAGCCGCCCACGACAACCAGGCAACGAAGCACATGAAAAAGGAGCTGATGGAGAGCCTGAAGAAGTGCGTGCTGGCAGACAAGACCCTCACCCTTGCGTCCTTCGAGGCGGCGAGAAGCAAAGACCCCGAGGAGGTCCTTGCAGGGGCAATAAGGGAGGTCACGGCAGAGCTGAAGCCCGTTGCAGAGCTGCTCGAAGAGGTGACAAAGATAACGCTTGAGAGCTGGAAGAAGGGAGCGGATGAGGAGGAAGTCAGCTACCGCTGGTGATTACAGGAGCTTCAGTCCCTCGGTTTCTTTC
>WAMX01000015.1 GCA_015522095.1 Nanobdellati archaeon
CTTTTAAACCATGCGCGAGGAAGGTATATTGTCCTCACGGCAGACCGCGCTCCGGTCGATGCCCGAGGGCGGGAAAATGGAAACCCGCGGTAGCTCAACCTGGTAGAGCAGGCGGCTGTAGCCGGGGAGCTTGCTCCTTGGAAAGTAGCACCTGTTCGCAGATACCGCCCTGTTGCCGGTTCAAATCCGGCCCGCGGGACTTTAAACCTTAGATTTCAAAAGCTCAACAAGCCTCTGAATTATTGCATTCACTCTGTCATCATTTCTCCTCAGAAAATCGTAATCAATAAACAGGCCTTCGTAGGATATTCGGTTTCTCATAACTCTAAGCCTGTTGATGAAATCAAGTTCTGCCTTAGAAAACTTCCCGGAATAGAATTCCCGCAAAAACACCACTTTGGCTTCGTGGCTCAGGGTCTTGTAGCCGTCTACTTCCATTAGGGCTTCAAGAATGTGATCTATAATTTCATAGTAGTCCTTAACAGCAAGTGTTGCAAATCGCTTTTTGTCCTTTTCCTCAACCGCTTCGAGCCTGAGCAAAGCCAGCTTTAACAGGGACCTCGACTTCTCCTTGTTAGGAGTCTTTTTCCACACCTGATGCTTCACATCTTCCCAGGTCTTCATCACAGTGCCTCCAGGAAACCATACAGGGTTATCCCATTGACAACACTGTTCATAAGTTCCTTCGGTACCTTTCCCGGGCTCTCCGTAAAGTGAAGCTCTATCTTTCTATTGAGTGCACTTTCGAACCTTCTCAGATCCACCTCTTTCTCACCCGCAACAACGAATAGGTCCACATCACTATTTTCAACGTCCTCTCCCCGTGAGGCCGAACCAAAAAGAATGACCGCATCTGGCGCAAAGCTGCCAATTATGAAATCGACCAGGCCTGAGGTCCTCATCCTAATTAGGATGTCCGCGAGCTTGTATGTTTTGTAAAGCTCATTTCGGGTTGCAAAATAAAGTGGGTATATTTTTCCCTCCCTTTTTTCAACAACCCCAATTTTTTCAAGAATGCTAATGTGGTTTCTCACACTTGGGAGACCAAATCCGCTTTCTTTGCTAATCTCCCTTAGCAAAAAGCCTCGGGAAGGATAATCAAAGAAGATTCGGGCAATTTTCCAGGTGTTACATTTTCCTATCATATGATATAAAATTGTATCACCCGATATAAAAATTTATCGATATCGGAACCAAAACTTTCCAAGTGGTATCAAATATTTCCATATGTAAACTTTTCTTTCCAGTGTATAAATCAGTCCGTAGTCCGCGGGACTTCGATTGTTACAGTCTTTTGTAAAATCCCTCTTTTCTCAATCCAACCTTAAAAACCAGTACAGTCCGCTTACCACAGTCCACCTGATAGACGATTCTTACCCTTCCAAATCTCACTCTAAACAGCTCCTGATCCTGCAGTTTCATGTAGCCCCTTGGAAACGGATTCTCTTTCAGTCTCAAAAGCAGGGATTTTACTCCCTTTAAATATTCTTGAGGGAGCTTCTTGAGTTCTCTCGAGGCTTTAGTGCTTAGAAGAATGTTCCAGCTCATCCAATACATCCTCCAGAGGAATTACCTTCCCTTCCTCAGCTTCCTTCAATGCTTCCTTCAGCAACCCCCTTTCCTCCTCTGTCAACTCTTCCTCTTCTATGTAATCTATTGCAATCTCGCCAAGGATATCAAAAAGCGCATCAACTTTTTTTTCTATGACTTCAAGTTTCTGCAAAACAACATCCATATCCCCACTACCTCTGCAATTTTAAATACTTTCGCGGGTTGGGAAAAATGATTTCAGAGCCTGATCGGCCCGCGGGACTTCGGTTTGACGGCCCTGATTTAAAAACTCCTGCAGGATATCCTGCCATGGGAATGGTCGAGTTCCTTCAGAGGATGGTTCGGATTGACAGCTCGAAGAAGGAGAACTACCCGGAGGTTGTCAGGATCATAAGGGAAGAGGCCGAGAGGCTCGGGCTGCCCGTGAAAATCGTGGAAGAGAACGGTATGCCGCACCTGATAATAGGCGAGGGCGAGCGCATAGTGCTGACACACTATGATGTTGTTCCAGGAGATGATTTCTCAGGGAAGGTCAAAGACGGAAAGGTTTTTGGAAGGGGAGCAGCGGACTGCAAGGGGAACATTGCGGCCGCCCTCTATGCGCTCGCGGAGGTCTGGCCTGAAAAGAAGTTCCGCCTCATAGTTGCGGGCGGCGAGGAAACCCAGGA
Organism: Nanobdellati archaeon; assembly: GCA_015522095.1. Lineage (GTDB taxonomy): Archaea > SpSt-1190 > SpSt-1190 > SpSt-1190 > SpSt-1190 > WAMX01. The sequence continues at coordinate 2,220 of WAMX01000015.1, forward strand.
AGCGGAGGGCTTCTTCAAGTCCATTGAGGGCAGGGAAGTGGTGGTGCTGGACGCTTCCCGCGAGTACCTGACGGTTGGGGCGCGTGGGGTCGCAAGGCTGCACGTGAAGGTCAGGGGAAAGCAGGCACACAGCGCATATCCCTTCCTCGGAGAGAACCCCATATACCCCATGGCGGAGCTCATCGGGAAGCTGAAGGAAATTTCAAAGGAGCTCTACAGAAGCGTCAGGTCAAAGTACGGGGCACCTCCCGGCACGCCGCACAGGAGCCTGCCGCTTGACATGAGCGTCACTGTTGTGCGGGCAGGGGAGGCGGCCAATGTGATACCGGGGGAAGCGGAGATGACGGTGGACATACGGTTCCCGCCGGACGCGGACATTGAGGGCATACTGAAGGGCATAGAGGAGAAGCTTGAGGGTGCGGAAGTCACCTCAAGGGTCCTCCTCCCCGGGTGGGTCACGCCCGGCACGGGGCTCGCAGAGAGGCTTGCGGAGCTGACGGGGGGAGAGATATGCGTGGAGCTCGGGGGGACCGACGGGGTCCACCTGTATGAGAGGATTCCGGAGCTCGTGCAGTTCGGGGTCATAAGGCAGGAGAACAACATCCACGGCAGCGGGGAGTTTGTTTACATAAAGGACCTCGAGGATGTCAGGGACGTGCTGAAAAGGCTCTGACAGGAAAAAATAAAAACACAGGCAGGGGGCAGTTAGGTGAAGCCCGTATACATAACCACTCCCATTTACTATCCAAACGGCCGCCCGCATCTCGGCTCCGCATACACCACCATCGTGGCGGACTTTCTCGCGCGCCTCTACAGGGCTCTGGGAATTCCCAGCAGGTTCGTGACAGGCACCGACGAGCACGGGGAGAAACTTGAGCGGAAGGCAAGGGAGCAGGGGAAGACTCCAAAGGAATTTGTTGATGAGATGGCAGCGGAGTTCAGGGAGGCCTGGAAGAAGCTTCTGGTTGAGCCGGACAGGTTCATCCGCACCACGGACCCGGATCACATAGAAACCGTGAAGAAGGTGCTGGAGGCCCTCCGGGAAGGAGGGCACATCTACAAGGGAAAGTATGAGGGGCTCTACTGTGTGGGATGCGAGCGGTATTACTCGGAAGGGGAGCTGGTGGAGGGGAAGTGCCCCTTTCACCTGAAGGAGCCGGAGCACAAGAGCATAGACGCATACTTCTTCAGGATGAGCGCGTTCAGGGACAGGCTCCTCGAGTTCTACAGGGGGAACCCGAAATTCCTGCCCCCGGGCCGGAAGGAGGAGATACTGAACAGAGTGAAGGAGCTGCAGGACTTGTGCATCTCCCGCCCAAAGGAGCAGCTCACGTGGGGCGTGGAATTCCCCTTCGACCCGGAGCACGTGACATATGTGTGGGTGGACGCGCTTTTCAACTACCTGACGGCATCCAATGGGGCATGGCCGCCCGACATCCAGCTCATGGGGAAGGACATAATGTGGTTCCACTGCGTGATATGGCCCAGCCTGCTGATGGCCACGGGATATGAGCTCCCGAAGAGAGAGGTTGTGCACGGCTTCATAAACGTCGACGGAAGCAAGATGAGCAAGTCCCTTGGGAATGTCATAGACCCGCTCGAGCTGGCTGAGGAATATGGGGCGGATTTCGTGAGGTACCTGCTCATAGCAAAGGTCCCCTTCAGGGATGATGGAAACATAGTCAGGGATGAGCTTGAAAAGATATACAGGGAGCTCGCGGGTTCAATAGGCAACCTTGCAAACAGGGTCCTGAGGCTTATGGAAGGCGTCCGGTCCACAGAGTTCAGGAGGGACCCGGCGGTGTTCGGAGAGATTGAAAAGTTCAGGAAGGAGCTCGAAAAGCAGCTGAGGGAGCTGAACATTGAGAAGGTGCTTGACATCTATGGCCAGGGGATACAGCGCATTGCCCACAGGCTCAACAGCTACATAAATGAAAGGGAGCCGTGGAAGCTTGATGGCGCTGAAAGGGATGAGGCGGTGCTGAACGCATACCGCGGCCTGGTGGAGCTGATGAAGCTTGCGGCACCAATGCTGGTGGAAGGGGCGCGGAAATTCTTCAAAGTGGCTGGCGATGGAAAGCCCGGGGAAACAAGGCTCATACTGTATCCACCAAAAAGCGGAATCAAATCTTCTTGAGGGCGTTTTGCATCGCCCTGCTGATGGCATAAACTTCCCCGTTCACCGGGTCAAAGAACGCGACCTCGTTCTCGACGGCCCATCCAAGCACGCGCGTGTTGACATCGGCCAGGCTAACGGAACCGCGGGCAAGCTTCTTTACGAGCCGCGCCTCAGCGGCACCCGCAGACTTGAGGAGGAAGCGAACGCGCGATGCCTTGCGCCGTATCATGCTGTCAAGTATGTCAATGTCGCCGGCAGCACGGAAGTGCTGCACCACCACCCACAGGTCATAGGGGCGCCCCCCCAGCGTGTCATAGACCTTCTTCGCCTTGGCGGGGTCCATTCCCTCTTCAGCCATCCAGTCAAGAACGCTCTTCTTCGGCAGGTCGCCCACGAAAAGGTACTGCGCGGTTTCCTCGAGCTCCGCGGCCTTGACAATCTCATCAACAAAGAGGCAATCGCTGGTGACGACAATGACGTGCGCTATGTGGAGCCGCTTGGTAATCGTGACGAGGAAGTTGAAGAGCTGGGAAAGCTCGTTCCTGTCGAGCCCGGAGTGCTTAAGGTTCTGTATCTCGTCAAGGACAAGCACGGGCCGCTTGTAGCCCCTGAGAGCCCTTATAAGAGGGGCAAAGGGATCAAGCTTCCCGAGGGACATTGCCTTGAGCTTGGAAGGGCTCACTTCAATCCCTTCCCGGATATTGACCCTGCCAAACCTCCTCCGGAGGTACTCCTTCAGCCGCGTGGCGGGACCCGGCCTTGGCACGGTAAGCACATTGTAGAGCTCCGTGGGGCTCCTCGCCCGGAAATCATAGTATATGGCCTCGCCGGGATACATGCTCGCTATTTTCATCATCAGCGTGCTTTTTCCGCTGGACTTCGGGCCATACACAAAAAGGACGGAGGTCGGCGGGGCGCCGAGGAGGTTCTTCAACTGCCATATCTCTGATTCGCGGTTGATGAACTTTAACACTCTATGATAACAAGAAAAGGTATAAAAGACTAACCCTCGCCGCCATAAATTTCAGATAGCAAATCACGGGCGGTCCCTTCCGCGCTCCTGTTGCCCGCTCTCGAGGCAAAGGCCGCTCTCAGGTTGTAGAAGAGCCACACGGAAACCACATAGAAAATCGCTTCAAAGAGTATGGCGACACCCATCAGCATGAAGAAGTACACGGTAAATTTCGCGACAGAGCCTGAAAGACGGGCAAAGCTGGAGTATTCGCCAAAGGTTATCCCCACAAACATATAGAAAATGAAGAAGAAAAGGAAGGCATTTGCAAGGAAAAACCCGGCATTGTTCAGGGAATACATAAAGATGCGGTTTGCAACCCTTTTGAAGCCGCTCCGCTCTGCCTCATTATTGCTCTCCTCTGCCGCACGGTTGTAGTCCTCAGGCGACATAAACCCGAGGTGGGCCGCCACACTGCCAAGCACATACCGGCTATAAGCTGCAAATAGCACCAGAACGAGGACCAGGAGCAGCAAAAGGAAGACATAATTCGCCCACGCGTACCTTGATACCAGCCTGCCAAAGAGCCCGGCAGGGGTCTCATCCGTGAATCTCAGCAGGACACTCATGAAATCGACGGGGTACACTACGGCTTGAGGAAGGAATTTCAGGACATTATGAATAAAGCTCATTGGGGAGAGCAGGGAACCCAGCTTCGAGAAATAGAGCATTATTGCAGCAACGCCAAACATCCTTGAAAGGTTCTCATTCAGCACGCCAAACCTGAACCAGTACCTGACGAAATTATACACAAAGCTCGCACCAAACATCAGTGCAAGAAAACCCCACGGGTTTGCCTTTATCGAGAGGTTGAGGAAGTTGTTGAGCAGTGCATCCACCACCCCAAGGCCCACCTGTATTGGCCTGAAAAAGAGGACATCAAAGAACCCGAAAGTTACTGTAAAGTCCCGGGCGTAGGAATAAAGGGCGACTATCAAAAAGACGAGCCTGCCCTGGAAAGAGCCCTTGCTGGAGGAGGAAAAGCTGGAGCCCTTAAACAGTGCATCAAAGAATATTACCACGTATATGAACGCAAGGGCAGGCACAACGGTTGTTTCAAGCACTTCGACACCCACAACATAAGGAAACCTGGAAGTATAAAACCATTCGGGGCTATGGCTCTCTGCCAGGGGGCAGCTGCCCGGGGGAAGTTCGCTGCGAATCCTGCTCCTGTGGCTCCCCACCCGGAGTCATGGATGCGGCCATCCCGACTATGCGGGAGTACAGCACAAACAGCCGCATACCTATCATAAATACTATGAAAACGGCAAGGCCCACGCCGGTAAATATCCATTCAATCCAGCCACCTATTACCCTGAAAATGTTTGTGATGCTCATTGTCGACACGGCTATTGAGGAAACTGATGCTGCAAGGAAAAGCCGGGTTGATTTCGAGAAGCTCCAGGCAAAAGAGAAGAGGTATTCCGTCCACACAAAAATGAAGAGCGTGGAGAACACATACTCAAAAAGCCCCGAAGCCACAGAAGGCTGGAAGAGGGACGCAAAATTGTTGAAGGCGAGGCTTGAAAGGAGGTAGGCCAGCAAAGCTGAGAGGAAATCACCAAGTCCCAGCGTGACGCTCAGAACCAGCCAGAGCATAACCAGTATTATGAAGTATGCCCTCGTCTGATCGCTCTCAAAGCCCTGCAGGTCAGGAACAAGCCCGTACTCTGTCATTGCCCCTGAAATTTCCTTCGTGATGTTGCCGAGTGAATACACAAGGCCGTCAGAACCCTGGGCATACACGCTGGAAAACAGGAGAAGTGCCAGAAAGATTGGTCTTACCATATCATCACATTATCGGTCATTCTGGCGATTGTCATTGTCCAGGGCAGCATTAATGCCTTTCAGCGCTGCTGCTGCCTTGAATGCCTCCTCCGCACTCTTATATGCCTGCTTCCCCGCGGATACAGATACTGCCACCTGGGATATGACTATGGAAAGCAGGGCAAGTCCGAACACAATGAGCAGGAAGGCAGGACCCGTGCTGAGGCCAACAAAGTTGGATATCGAGAAGACGAGGTTTGCAAACCCCCCGGAAATAATTGTGAGGAAGGAGCCAAAAATCGCAATAAGCTTGCGGGTGCGGGAAGTAAAGGGCGCAAACATCAAAATGTCGTTGAGCATATAGAACAGTATAAGGAATGGCAGAAGGCCGAATATTCCAAAGCACTGCCAGATGGGGCGCTTCTCGGCCAGCAGGCTGGCTGCAACTTTCGCGCCCTTATTGCCAAAGTACTCCGTCGCTTCAGCAGTCCCCTCATACACTCCCCGCTGGACATTGGACATAACCGAGAAGAAGAGGTCATAGGGGACGACAACATACCCTTCCTCCGCGGTCGTTATATTTATGTCAAAATTTTCCCTCCCCTTTTCAGAAACAAGCGACAGGGAAATCGGTTCCACACAGTTCCCCTGATCATTAAAAAGATTCTCATACAGGTAGTCGGCCCGCTGCGAGTCGGAGCAGCCCCCGCCGCTGCACTCCTTCAAAACAAGTTTGATTGGCCCGCAGAGGGAGTGCTCTCCAGATATTGTGAGCTCGCCGGCTGACAGGAGGGACATTGCATAGGGATTTATGAAAGGGCAATAGCCCGTTCCACTTCCAAACATTGATTCGAGGCTGGACCTCACCGAAACAAAGCCCTTTCCCAGCTGTGAGGTTGGAGAGAAAACGGACACAGTGCCCAGAAGGAGGAAACCACCAAGAAGTATCCACAAAAGGTCCGAGCTTCCCCTCTTCACATTAAAAATCCGGGCGGAAGAATATATGCGTTACTGTTTAGCGCTGCTCCTCCCTGTCAATGTCCGTCTGGCCGGGGGAGAGCGCTTCAACAAGCGCCTCCGTCGTGAGCTGCGACGCCATCTTCTTTGCCAGCCTCTCGGTTTCTCTGGCAGCCCTTGCCTGCGCTGCCTGGAGCTGGGCGAGCCAGCTGAGCAGCACGGAGAGGAAAATCATGCTCAGAAGTATGAGCAGGAAGGCCCCGCCAACATTTATTGAAGCAAGGTATGCGAGGTACCAGATGAACCGTGCAAACCCGCCGGTAAGTATGGC
>WAMX01000016.1 GCA_015522095.1 Nanobdellati archaeon
CGGAGGGTCACGTCGGCTTCCCTCAGGAAAAGGTTCATCGCCTCGTGCGTGTCCATCGGACCCCGGGCGTGGCCCTCCCTCCCGGGCTCCCCAAGGAAGACCATGGCGCGGTCGCTTATGTAGTCGAGAAACATGAGGTCGTGCTCCACCACGACCGCCGAGCGGTTCGTGTTCTGTATGAGCCTTCGCAGGAGCTTGGCGAGGCGGACGCGCTGCTCGCTGTCAAGGAAGGCGGAGGGCTCATCGAGCAGGTAGAGGTCAGCATCCTGGGCGAGGCAGAGGCCAATGGCAACCCGCTGGAGCTCGCCGCCGCTCAGCTCGTCGGTCCTGCGCTCCATGAGGTAGAGAATGTCAAGCGGCGTGAATATGTCCCTGTTGAGGTTTATGTCGCTCGAGACGGTTATGCTCCTGAAGGCCTCCTCGACGGTCTGTCCCGTGGGGGAGAGGTACTGGGGCTTGTAGCTGACCCTTATGTCCCCCGTTACACTGCCCTCTGCCTTGAGGTCCCCAGCAAGGACCCTTACAAAGCTCGTCTTTCCCAGCGCATTGCGTCCCAGAACCCCCACAATCTCCTGGTTGCGTATCTCCCCCCCATCAACCTCAAGGGAGAACCCTCCAAGCGCCACGCGGAGGCGCGAAAACTCCACGAGCGTCCCTGCCCCGTGGGACGCCTCCCGCGAGCCCGTGAACTTCAGGGCATCGGGGCGGATGCGCACATTTTCCGATTTCAGGTAGCCGTCAAGGAACTCGTTGATGCCGACGCGCGTGCCCTTGCGGAGGGAGACAATCCCGTAGGAGCCGCGCTTGCCGTAGGTTATGTGGATATTGTCCACAAGGTAATCGAGCATTATCAGGTCGTGCTCCACCGCAAACAGCCGGGGCGCATAGTTCCTTATCAGGCGGGAAATCCTTATGCGCTCGTGAATGTCAAGGAAGCTGCCGGGCTCGTCAAAGAAGTATATGTCCGCGTCCTTCGCCAGCGTGGCCGCGATGGCAAGCTTCTGGAGCTCGCCGCCGCTGAGCTTCGAGACCGGGCGGTCCATTATGTGGGAGAGGGACAGCTCCCCGGCGAGCTCGTCAACAAGCCCGCGCTCATCCACCTTCTGGAGGAGCCCGGAGACCCTGCCCCTGAAAACGCGGGGGATGGAAATTATCTCCTGCGGCTTGTAGCTGACCCGGAGGGTGCCGTCTGCAACCTGCGCGAGATAGGCACCCACCTCCGTGCCTGAGAACCTCTCAAGAACGGGCTCCCAGTCCACGTTGTCCGTTCCGAGGTTCGGCACAAGCTGGCCGGAGTAGATGCGGAGAATGGTGGTCTTTCCGGTGCCATTTGGCCCGAGTATCCCAACCGACTCACCGGGGATGGGGAGCCCGAAAAGCGCAAAGAGGTTCTGCCCGTAGCGGTGCACGGGGCTGCCGGCAGCCTCCGGCAGGTTTATCACGGAAATCGCCCCGAAGGGGCACACCTTCACGCAGATGCCGCAGCCTATGCAGAGGGATTCATCAATGACTGCCTTCTCGCCTATCTGGATGATTTCAGGCTTCCCGCCCTTCACAATGGGGCAGTACTTGAAGCACTCGTGCCCGCACTTGTTTGGCTGGCACTTGTCGGGGTCAACGGTAACAATGCGCATAGAAAGGGGATGATAAGGGGTTTAAAATTGTGTGCAAATCACTCCATAATCTGGATTTCGATGTGAACGTTCTCCGGCACCTGAAGGCGCATTATCTGCCTCAGGACGCGCTCATCCAGGGAAACATCCACGACGCGGCGGTGTATGCGCTTTTCCCACTTCTCCCAGCGCTGCGTGCCCTCGCCGTCGGGGCTTGTGAGCGTGGTGAGCTTGAGGCGCTTGGTTGGCAGCGGGATGGGACCGCGGACCTTGACGCCTGATTTCTCCCCCATCTTGCGGATATTCCAGGCAAGGCTGTCTATGATTTCGGGGGCAACGCCGCTCAGCTTGACCCTTGCCTTCCTCATGGGATAACACCGCTTCCTTCATTTAAAAAAATTGGGAAAAAAGGGGAAATTATTTGGGCACGAGATCGACAACCATGCCGACCGCGACGGTCATGCCCATGTCCCTTATTGCGAACCTGCCCAGTGGCGGAATCTCCTTGAACTTCTCAAGCACCATTGGCTTGGTGGGCTCTATCTCCACCAGGGCAGCGTCGCCCGCCTTGATGAAGTCAGGGTTCTCTGCCACAACCTGGCCGGTCTTCGGGTCAATCTTCTTCAGAAGCTTCGTTATGCGGCACGCCACCTGCGCTGTGTGCGCGTGGAAGACGGGCGTGTAGCCGGGCGCAATCACGGACGGGTGGTTCATAACCACTATCTGCGCCGTGAAGCTCTTGACCACGGTCGGCGGGTTGTTTGCATGACCCACAACATCACCCCGGCGCACGTCGCCCTTGCCAATGCCGCGGACATTGAAGCCCACGTTGTCACCGGGCCTGGCCTCGGAGAGCTGCTGGTGGTGCATCTCGATGGACTTGACTTCGCCGCTTGCGCCGGCGGGCTGGAAGACCACCTTGTCGCCGGGCTTCATAACTCCGGTTTCAACGCGGCCCACGGGCACGGCGCCAATACCGGAGATGTTGTAGACGTCCTGCAGGGGCAGCCTCAGCGGAAGCTTGGCAAGCTCGTCGCCGGGCGGGCTGAAGTATTTGTCTATGGCCTCGACGAGGGTCTCGCCCTTCCACCAGGGCATGTTCTCGCTCTTCTTGGCGACATTGTCACCCTTGTAGCCAGAACCGGGTATGAAGGGTATCTTGGACACATCGAAGCCAAGCATCTTGAGGTACTTGCTGACCTCCTCCTTGATTTCGTTGTATTTGGCCTCGTCATAGTTGACCTCGTCCATCTTGTTGACCCATATTATAAGCTGGTTGATTCCGAGGGTCCTGGAGAGGGTTATGTGCTCCTTGGTCTGGCTCTGGACGCCATCCTTTGCTGACACGACGAGCACGGCACCATCGGCCTGGCTGGTCCCGGTTATCATGTTCTTTATGAAGTCCTTGTGGCCGGGCGCGTCAATGATGGTCACATAGTACTTGGGAGTCTGGAACTCGTGGTGAGCAAGGTCAATGGTAAGACCGCGCTCCCGCTCCTCCTTAAGGCGGTCCATAACGAAGGCGAACTCGAACGTGTTCTTCCCTGCCTTCTTGGCCTCCTCCTCAAGCTTGCGCATCACGTTTTCCGGGACAAACCCGGTATCGAAGAGCAGCCTTCCGATTGTGGTGCTCTTCCCGTGGTCCACGTGTCCTATGAACACTACATTCAAGTGGGGTTTTTCTGCCATTTTTATCACCTAACTCCTAAACCCTGATTTGCGGGTTTTTAAAAGTTAATCATTCGCGGGAAGGGTAATAAGGAGGAAAAGATTTATAAAGGGAAAGCGCCGCGGGAAGGTTATGGCGGAGAATAATTACCACCTCACAGTTACTAAAGATGGAGTGCCCGAGTATGTGGGGGATATATTTGGGGAAGACATCGTCACGCCCACGCTCGTTGGCGGGCTCATGAAGAGTGTTGATGTTCTGGTGAGGGAGTCTAACCACCCCATAAATGAGGTAAATGTATATGTTTCCCCGAAGAGTGCCAGGGAGGTCGGGGAGCTCGCCGTCGTGACGGCCGAGAAGCTCCTTGAGGCCGTTCCCGAGGGAGAAGGATATGGGGTAAACTTCTTCGATGTCAGGGGGGACATCAGCGCGTTCTCCCTTGCAAAGAGCAGCCACTGGAAGATAAACGAGTCCTCGAAGTATGTGATGGGAGAGGACGTGTATGCCGTGATAAATGGTAAGAGGGTGGCCGCAAACCTGCCCCCGGAGATTCCCCTCGTTATGGGCGTGGGTCAGGCATTCCTTGAGATAAAGAACCTCCTCTTTGAGGAGAAGGGGTATTCTCCAAGGTATGCGGTGGTGGAGCTGAAGAACTCGCGGAACAGGGCATACCTCATAGATGTGAGCGGGGAGGGCATAACGGTCTACTCCGCGGTTAGGGCATAAATTTAAAGCCCCGACTTTCCGAAAGGCATGGAGTATGAGAAGATGCTTGAAAGGGCGTACGAGAAGATGCCGCCCATCATATTCGAGAAGAAGAGGTTCGACGTGCCGCGCGCCAGGGTCACAATAGAGGGAAACAAGACGGTTATCAAGAATTTCTCCGAGATTGCGCAGTACATACGGAGGGAGGAGAACCACATATTGAAGTTTCTTGGAAGGGAGCTCGGTGCGCCGTGGAGGCGCGATGGGGGCAGGGTGATACTGGTGGGCAAGTTCGGCACAATGACCATCGAGAAGAAGCTCAGCAAGTATGTCAAGAACTATGTGGTCTGCCCCGTGTGCGAGAAACCCGACACGCAGCTCACAAGGATTGACAGGGTGCTCGTGATGAAGTGCATGGCGTGTGGGGCGGTAAGCCCGGTGCCGCAGCTATGATGGCAGCACGGTTTTCGGAGGTTCTTTCAAAGAAGGGCGTGACCAGGGAGAAGGCGCTCCGC
>WAMX01000017.1 GCA_015522095.1 Nanobdellati archaeon
GTTCACGGCATCCTCCTGATCGGTGACAGTGTGGTCCCAGTCGACCACAACCCACCGCTCTCCATCCTCGCGGGTGTACCCCGGAAACTGATACATCTCTAACATTCCTGCAATCCCCTTAATAAGCCTTTCGATTTACGACTTATGACGATTAGACAGATGTCTAACTAAACCCTTTTATGCGCCTGCCGCAATGCCTTGCATGAAGGGCAGGATCGCATCCATGATATGGCAGAGCCGTGACACACTTTACCTCATAATCCGCCTTGAGGAGGAGCTTCCCCTCGAGGGCACCCAGTTCATAAAGCTCACATACCGGGGCGTGACGAGGGCATACACCTGCTGCAACCCCGGGCCCTCCGACACCCTGGAGCTTTTCATCCGGCTCAAGGAGGGCGGGAAGATGAGCGGGCTGCTTGAGAGTGCAAGGCCGGGCGAGGAGGTGGAGGTGGAAGGACCCTTCACGGAGGCGCGCATTGAGGGCGAGAGGCTGCTCCTGCTCGCGGGCGGCTCGGGGCTCGCCGCTTTCATGTCCCTGCTCCGCCGAAATGAGCTTGGTGGCGGCCGGGACATTGCCCTCTTTGTCAGCGCGCACCGGATGGTTGAGGTGGGTTTCCCCGGCGAGCTCCTCCGGATGAAAAACACCAAGGTGGTCATCACCCTCACCCGCGAGAAGGGCGAGTTCGAGCACGGGCACCTGAGCAGGGAGATGGTGGAGAAACACACGGACCTCGACAGGACCATCTACATCTGCGGCCCCAGGGGATTCTCATCCGCGCTGAAAGAGCAGTTCGAGGACAGGAAGCCGCACGTGCTCTCCTGGTAGCTCGTAAGTGTTATAATCGTTCTCCCTTCAGCATAGCATGGGCGCCATATCCTTCATAAAATCCCTGCTGAAATTCGCGTTCTATCTCGCGCTTGCCGGTGGCATCGCGTATGGCGTGTACTGGGGGCAGCAAACCGGAGCATTTTTAAAAGCGCTTGAGTGGCTTTCAGGCCAGGACCCCCTGCTGCTGGTGATAATATCCGTGGTGGGTCTGATGGGCATCGCGATAATTGCAAGTGTGGTGACTTAAATGCCAAGGGAGAAGCTCAAGACGGTCAAGAGGTTTGGCGTCAGGTACGGGCTCAAGCCCCGCCGCAGGCTGGACGAAATAGAGCGCGGCTACCGCGGCAAGCGCCTCAAGTGCAGGGAGTGCGGCGAGCAGAGGGTAAAGAGGGTTATGGCTGGCGTGTGGAAGTGCTCCAAGTGCGGAACCAAGTTCGCGGGAGATGCATACAGGGTGTGATTGTCATGGGAAATTACAGGTGCCTAAAGTGCGGGAAGGTCGTGCAGGTTGACCTCAGGTATGAGAAGGTCAGGTGCCCCTTCTGCGGGAACAAGGTGCTTGTCAAGGTAAGACCACCCGTGATAAAGCGCCTTAAGGCGAGGTGAGGATATGGAAGAGAAGATGAGCCCCCAGCAGAGGTACGCGCTCACACAGGTCAACATATACCAGCAGCAGATGCAGGTGCTCATATCCCAGAGGCAGCAGATTGAGCTCCAGCTCAAGGAGCTTGAGGTTGCAAGGGAGGAGCTGGAGAAGGAGCAGGTTGATGAGGTGTTCAAGGCCATCGGGCCGGCACTCATAAAGAAGAAGAAGGCGGATGTGCTCAGGGATCTCGAGGAAGCGAAGCAGAAGCTTGAGACCCGCATCGCCTCAATAAAGTCGCAGGAGAAGAAGCTCAACGATAAGATAAAGGAGCTCAGCGCGAAGCTGGGGTGATTGGATGGGTGAGCTTGACGAGGCCATTGAAATCCTCGAATCGGTTGTGGAGGACACCTCCGTGCCGCGCAACATAAGGGATGTTTGTGGGAACGCGATACGGCGGCTCACGAAGGAGGACGAGAAGCTCCACATACGAATCGGCGCGGCAATATCCATGCTTGATGAGCTGAGCCAGGATCCCAATCTCCCGTTCCACATCCGCACGCATATCTGGGAGGCGGCAAGCCTGCTTGAGACCGCTTCGTCGAGCAGGTAAAAACATTAATACTGTGCGGGGTGTATCTTGATGGTGTTAGGTATGGTTAGAGGATTATTCAAACAGCAGGATTCGCAGGAGGAGATAGTGGAAGCGCAGATTGCGCGCGAGGTTACCCCCCGGCTCAAGCTGCGGCTCATGGTCCTTGAAAGGTATGTGGACCTCGAGAAGGTCCTGTCCCACTTCCGGAAGGGGGACGCGGTGGTTGTGCTCAAAATCTCACCGCTGCGGGACAAAGACATGGGCGAGCTGAAGAAGGCGGTGGACAGGCTGAAGACGCACTGCGAGGTGACGGGCTCGGACCTGGCAGCGCTGGATGACAACTGGCTCGTCCTCGTGCCACCAGTGGTTGAAATTGCGCGGTAAGCTTCCCTGTCCGGTCTGCGGAAAGCCCCTCCACTTTTCCATTCTTGAGAAGGTCGATTTTGTTGGGGAGGGCGTGACGCTCTTTGCATTCAGCTGTGAATGCGGCTATCGCGGGGCGGACACCTTCCCGGAGAAGACCCACGGTCCCCGCCGGCTCGTGTACAGGGTGGGGAGCCTCAACACTCTTGTTGCCCGCAGCTCCACCGCAACCGTGCGCATACCCGAGATTGGCGCGGAGATAAAGCCCGGTCCAGCTGCAACCGGGTACATCACCACGGTGGAGGGCATACTGCGCAGGATCAGGGAGAGGTTTCCACAGGAAAAAAAGGTTGACGAGCTCCTTGCCGGAAGGCCGTTCACGCTTGTGCTTGACGACCCAAATGGCGCCAGCGCCATCGATTCCGGCGATGTTGAGATTATTGCTCTCAATGATAAGAATGCTTTTAAACCGTAACACCTAGGTTTCCTGTGGAGCCGACCTACGATGTGCAAAATGTTGTCGTGACGGGCAAAATGGCGGACAAACTGAATCTTCTGGAAATCTATGACAAAGTTCCTGGCAGCGTTTACGAGCCGGGGAAATTCCCCGCCCTCCGCATAAAGCGGTTTGGCGTGGGCTTCCTTCTCTACAGCTCCGGGAACTTTGTGTGCAGCGGCGCGCGCAGCACCGAGTTTGCGAGGGAAAAGGTCGCGCAGCTCGTTGCGCTCCTCCGCGAGAACGGTGTTGATGTCACGGACCCCGAGATTGAAGTCCGCAACATTGTCGTCAGCGTGGACCTGAACAAGAGCCTCCGGCTGCACGAGCTTGCCTATGCCATCCCGGATGCCGAGTACGATCCCGAGGCGTTCCCGGGAATGAAGCTGAGGAAGGGCTCGACAAGGATACTCATATTCCGCACGGGCAAGGCCATCATTCCCGGCCTCCGAACCATCGAGGAGATTGAAGACACGATAAGCTGGCTGAACAGCACCCTCGAGTCCGCGGAGAAGGAGGTCGATTCCTTCAAGCGCCCAAGCTTTCAATGAGCTCCTCGAGCCCTGGCACAAACCTCTTTACCTTCTTCCTTGCCTTCTCCCTTTCTTCCTGATGCCTCTGGAGGAGCTCCCACACCTCTTCGAGCAGCAGCTTCTTGTTCTCCCCTGAAAGCATCTCCCCCCGCCTGCACTTCTCGACGATGTCGTCCCTCCCGAAGAAGACCTTCTGATACCTGCACACCACGCAGACCTCGGTGCGGCACCCGAGCCGCCTGTGCTCCTCCACCGTGTCCCTGCCGCCGGTGAAGGCGTTCCATATCTTTTTCTTCAGCTCGTCATAACTGTCCGTTGTGAATATCCCTGTCTCGGGCTTTGACGAGCTCATCTTTCCCCCCTGCAGCCCGGGTATGAACTTGCTGAGTATGTCTCCCGGCTTCTTGAGCCCCACCTTCTCTGCGACATCCCGCGTGAGCTTCACAAACACGTCCTGGTCCGCCCCTATTGGGACCAGCACGGGCTTTCCAGTTTTCAGCGTCGGGTAAAGTATGTGCGCTGCCTGCATTGCTGGATAGAACTGTATGCCCACGTTTGTCTCGCCCGTGAACCCCATCGCGGAGCGGACGGTGTTCGCCGTCATGTGCGAGGAAATCTCCACCGCCAGGTTGTACAGTTCCTGCTCCATATTCACGAGGTCCATCACCACCTTTGTCCTCTTCGGGTCAAAGCCAATTGCAATTATGTCCAGCAGGTTCTCGTAGTCCATCCGGAGCACGTGCTCCTTCCCCAGGCCGCGGGCAAGCAGCTTCTCATCATCGCTGAAGGGGATGAACACATCCGCCCCGAACTTCTCCTGAAGGAACTTCACAAACTTGAAGAGCTCGAGGTGGGCGAGGTGCATGCGCATGCTGGGTCCCCTGCCACTCACTATGGCAAACTCCCCCTCAATCAGCCTGTCCAGGTCCCTGTGCGCAAAGAAGAGCTGGGGCACGAGCCGGTGCCCTATTTTCTTCGCGAGCCCTTCATCTATAAGCCTGACCCCGAACTCCCTGACGAGCTTCTCGTAATCCACGTCCGTGGCTTCATAAGCATTCACAGGCATGCTTACCCCAGTGCCGCACATTTTTAATGGTTGCACAGCCTATGCGCAGGTTTATTAACCCTGTTATTTTTTCTGAGAGTGGTTGTCCAGGCAATTGCTGATCTCGTGCTCCGCATATCCGGCGGCAGCATATACCTGGTCGTGCTGCTTGCAGGCCTCTTCGTTGCCATAACCACCGCCCTTGGCTCTCTGTCCGCCTTCCTTTCCCACCGCCTTCCCGAGGGCGGCGTGGAGTTCAGCATGGCTTTTGCCTCAGGGATTATGATTGTTGCAAGCTTCACGAGCCTCATACTTCCCGGCATGGAGTATGCCGGCTTCGGGCAGGTTGCCGCGGGCATTGTGGTGGGAGCTGCCCTCGTGTTTGCCATTGAGAGGCTTGTCCCACACGAGCACCTCGTGCAGGGATATGAGGGTCCCGAGCACCTCCGCCGGAAGCTCAAAGTTGCCTGGCTCATTGCCCTCGCCGTCATAATCCACAACTTCCCCGAGGGAATGGCCGTGGGGGTTTCCATTGTCCACGATGTGCCCACCGGGCTTGCCACTGCCATTGCCATAGGGCTGCAGGACTTCCCGGAGGGAGCCGTGGTGTCGCTGCCCCTTGCGGCCGCATCGGGAGGCGTGGCATTCCCCATCCTGCTCGGCGTGCTCAGCGGGGTTTCCGAGGCGGTGACGGCCCTGCTCAGCGCCTACTTCTTCACGCGGTTTTCCATCCTTCTGCCCTACGGGCTCGGGGCGGCCGGCGGTGCCATGCTATACATCACCATCAAGGAGGTCGTGCCGGAGGTGTACGCCCACAAGGGCAGGGAGTTCTGGATGACCCTCGGCTTCTTTGCGGGCTTCCTGCTTATGCTCTACCTTGATTCCTCCCTCTGACGGGAAAACATATTAAACACCCCTGCCCCTTTTTAGCGTGCTCAGGACCCATACTTGCGGCGAGCTGCGCAGGAAGGATGTCCGCAGGAAGGTTGTGCTTGCGGGCTGGGTGCACGGCCTCCGCGTGCTCGGCAAGAAGGC
>WAMX01000018.1 GCA_015522095.1 Nanobdellati archaeon
GAGCATACCCTTCATAATGCCCTCAAATCGCCCGTAGCTGTCATTGGTGACGATGATGTTGCCTATGCGGTTGTGCCCCTTTTCATGGAGCGCGATGTCATCGGCACCGAACCGCGTGAAGGGAAACCGCTCCCCGTGAGCCTTCATTATGTCTTCCTCGATGGAGCCCGCCGTGGTGACGAGCGCATCAACAAGCCCCAGCTCCACCAGCTGCGCTATGAAGCCGCGCATCCCCGACGTTCCAAGATTGGAGGTGAAGGTGAGTATCACCCTGGCGCGGGAGTTCCACATCTTGTAAAGGACTTCGGATGCCTTCGCAAGCTCGGTGCTCTGGAACCCGAGCTGGCCATACGAACGAACAAGCTCCGCCACGCCGGTGCCGGGCTTCCACCTGAGATCCCTGACAAATTCCACGGGGGAATGAAAAGAAGGGGGTTATATTACTTTTCCTGCTTTGTGACCCATTTCTTCCGGCGGGGATCGCGCCCCATCAGGAAGGACTTGTGGCACTTGCTCGAGCAGAAGCGGAGTATGTCGCCGTTGGACTTCACATAGGTCACGTGGCCGAGCTTTGGCAGGTCCCGCTTGCAGAACGCGCACTTCATTTCCTCACCTCAAGCTTCCGGGCCTGCATGGCAGTCTCCATGAGCATGAGCACATCGCCCAGCTTCACCGGGCCGCGGACATTCCGCACGAGCACCTTTCCCTCATCGGGGCCTTCCAGCACCTCGCAGCGGACCTGAATGATTTCGCCGCGTGCGCCCGTGCGCCCTATAATCTCAACAACTCGTGCAGGAAAACCCAGCTCGCCCATTTCAATCCGCCTTCTTCAGTGCAGCCAGCTTCTTTGCAATCTCATCAACAAGCGCCTTCCCATTTCCGGGCTCCGCAATTGCCACGGCCGAGCAGCCAACGGAAAGCCCCGCAGCGGCCCCGAGCTCCTTCTTGCTCGGCACCCACACAAAGGCTATGCCCTTCTCGCCGCAGATTATGGGAATGTGCATCACAATCTCCTTGGGGTCCACATCCTCGCCAACGGCAACAAGCACGGCCTTGCCGCGCTCAACGGCCTTGGTCACCTCGTTGGCGCCCTTCCTGATCTTGCCAGAAGTCCTGGCCTTCTCAATTGCCTGATAAACCTTTTCCACTAACTCCTCCGGTATATCCGTCATAGGTATCACCTAAGTTAAAGCAATTGGCGCTTTTATAAGGCTTATCCTTCCTTGACTATGTTGAGCACCACAAAGGTTGTCGTGCGCTCCACATACTTCCACTGGAGAACTTCCTTCACAAAGCGCTCAAGACCCACGGTCCCATCGAACTTGCAGATGGCGATTATGTCGAATTCACCCGTGACCACATAGGCAGAGATTACTTCCTCCCGCTTTGAGAGGTCCTTGCTCACCTCACCGAGGCGCCCGTCCCTGGTCTTCACCCCTATTACTGCCCTCAGTTCTTCCATAATTCCAGAAGGCTGCAGGGGTTATAAAAGTTTCAGAGGCCGTTTGACTTTTTTATAAGGAAGTTGCCGAGGTAGTGGAGGCGTATGAAACTCGGGTCGCCGGGCTTGAACGTGCCCTTATTCTCCCTGCTGAGGGTCACCACATAAACGGGCAGCTCTTCCTTCAGGGACTTCACAAAGCTGTGGTAGAGATAGCGCCCCTGCTCCTCCGCATCCCGGTCCGTCTCGCCGCCCGCAGATATGAAGACAAAGCGGCGCCCGTTCGGGCTTCGAACCGTGAAGGCAACCCTCTTGAAGCCGTCAATCTCAATGGGCCTGGCGCTCTCAACCACCCACCTGTTGCCGCCAAAGGTCCAGACCATCATAAACTCAAGGGGAATCTGGCTCCAGGGAAGCTGCCCGAGGTATGCGTGCTCAAGGGCAGTGCTGTAGGAGAGTATCCCGGGGCTCAGGAACTCCTCAAGCTCCTTCTTCAGTTTTTTTGGCCTCTTTATCAGCTCGAGGAAGCATCCCTCCCCGCCCTCGCACTCCCTGCACGAGCGCTCGAATGCCCTCCCGATGGGATGGGTTGGGTTCACGAGCTGGTTGGACAGCCAGGTTATTACCTGAAGGAGTGTGAAGGGCTTGCCGTGCTTGCCCGTCATAAGCTCGTCCATCGCGGACTTCAGGGCAGCCGAGAAATTGGGGCAGAGTGGCACAATATTGTGAAAAAGGGGGATATAAATAATTACGGCACGGTGCCCCAAAGCGTTAATAAATGCCCTGCTGGGAGTTTGTATGGTTGACCTTTCACCATCGACGCTGAACATATTCAAAGACTGCCCGCGCTGTTTCTGGCTCCAGTTCCGCAAGGGCATAAGGCGCCCGGCAACGCCCTTTCCCTCGCTCCCCTCGGGCATGGACAGGATAATAAAGGTGCACTTCGACCGCGCGCGGCAGAGGGGAGAGCTGCCGCCAGAGCTGAGCGGGCTCAGGGGGTTCAGGCTGTTCGACAAGATGCAGTTTCTCCGAAAGTGGCGGGACGGATACGGGGTGAGCTGGCGCGATGAGCACGGAAACACAATAAGGGGAAAGGTCGATGATTTGCTTGTCCATGATGGCAAGCTCGTCATGCTCGACTACAAGACCCGGGGCAGCGAGCCTCACGAGAACTCGCACACGTATTACCTTGACCAGCTGAGCATATACGGATGGCTCTTCGAGAAGAATGGCTTTTTTGTGGAGGATTTCGGGTTCCTGCTTTTTTACTACCCCGACTTCGTGGAAGAGATGGGAGAGTTCCACTTCCATTCGCACCTGAGGAAGGTCAAGGTGGACACGGGATCCGCAGAGAGGTTGATAGGAAGGGCCCTGGAGCTCCTTGAAGGGGACATTCCCGAACCATCGCCGAGATGCGAATTCTGCAGGTGGGAAAGGGAAGTGCATAAATTTTTTTAGGTGGGAGGGTGAGCCTGGCGTGAAGTGCCGGGTCTGCGCGGGCAATGCGGTAATTTCAGAGCCGCGGCTCTGCAGGGAGCATTTGACCTCCCACGTGCAGAAAGAGGTGCGGCGGATAATAAGATGGGTAAAGCCGGAAAAGCTGCTGGTCGCTGTTTCCGGGGGGAAGGACAGCGCAGCGCTTGCACACGCCCTTGCGGAAACCGGTGTGCAGTTCGAGATGCTGTACATAGACCTGGGGATAGATGGCTACTCCTCACCCTCAAAGGAGGCCGCTGCCAGGCTCGCAAAGAGGCTTGGCGGCAGGCTTCACACGGTGCGGCCGCCCACTCCCGTGCCGGAGCTCAAGCAGAGGAAGGAACCGGTGTGCTCCCTCTGCGGCACCGTGAAGAGATACGTCATGAATCGGTTCGCCTTCGAGAATGGATTTGACTATGTCGCAACGGGGCACAATATGGATGATGTCGCGGCAATAACCGCCATAGGAATCGCCTCGGGAAATGCCTTCAATTTCAAGCTGAGCCCCGTATCCTGGCCCCGGAAGGAGCACCGCATGGCGGGGAGAATAAAGCCCCTTTACCGCATAAGTGAGAAGGAGATACTGGCGTACGCCCTTGTGCACGGGCTTCCGGTGCACCACGCGGAATGCCCCCTGTCGGAGAACAACACACAGCTCGCGGCAAAGCAGCTGCTTTCCGGGCTGCCCGGCTTCAAGCGCGGGCTGTACCGGCTGGCGGCAAAGATGGGCAGGGAAGGGAAGAGGGAGCTGTTTGAGTGCAGGGAATGCAGTTACCCGACCACCGCAAGCTCAAGAATCTGCAAGTTCTGCAGGCTGAGCAGGGAGCGGTGATAGGTTATGAGAAGCTACACCCTCTCTGACCCACAAGAGCGTCTTTGGATGCTCCTTTCTGATCAACCAGACCCACCCCGCGAGCTTCGCTCACTCAACCCTCGCGCTCGTTGACGATCAAAATAAAGTAAAACCCGGCAAGTGCTATCGAGCCCGAAGGGCGAAGATGGCACCTTTTTGGTCGACCGAAGGGGCTCCGCCCCTTTCGAAACCCCACAAGGCGTCCGAAGGACGCCTTCTTTTTGGTCGAGCTTTTTTAAAAGGTCGAGTGC
>WAMX01000019.1 GCA_015522095.1 Nanobdellati archaeon
GCTTTCAGGAAATATGAGGCTGCCAAGAAGAACCGCCAGCTCTTCCTTCGGGCGAAGTTCAAGGTTGCGGAGCGCTTTTCTGTGGCAGCCCGGCAGAAGCTGGGCAATATGCTCAAGGGCGTGGCAGTCATAGGAAGCCTTACCCGGGGCGACTTCACCCCCGGCTCCGATCTCGACCTGCTCGTCGTGCTTGACGATACACAGCGGGATGTTCCGCCAGAGCTCAAGGAGAAAATGCTTGCCATGCTCAATGAGATTGCCCGCAAGCTTGATAAGAAGGCCCAGGTCCAGGTCCACACCATCACGGAGATGTTCCAGTTCGCCAAGGATGGCGACAACATAATTTACAACTTCCTGCGCCATATGAGGATTGTCTATGACGGGGGGATACTCAAGCCCCTGAAGAAGCTCCTGAAGGCTGGCGAGATAAAGCCCACGAAGGAGTCCGTGGTCCGCTCCATGGAAGGAGCTGAGTACTATTTCAAGAAGGCCGGCGAGCTCCTCGAGGGCATAGTCGAGAGGTATTACCGCGTTGTCACGTGGGCGGGCAACGCATTCATAATGAGCCACAGGGAGCCGCCCGCCGCGCCGCCCGAGATTCCCATCGTCCTGAAGAAGTTTGCCGACCAGGGCGTGCTGCCGGGCGAGGTCCCGCTGGTCGCGGCGGATGTGATAAAGCTTCACAAGGGCATCGAGCACGGCGACGTGAAGCCGGAGATGGCAAAGGTTGCGGAGCTCCAGCCCAAGGTCAGGGCATACCTCGATCTCATGAAGAAGGAGGTTCTTGGCGCCGTGGTTGGAGAGGGTCTGAAGGGCTCCATGAAGGCAAAGATAAAGACCATGCCCAAAATCATCTATGAGTTCAAGACGGGGCGCGCCTTTGTCTGGCTCCTCGATGACGGGGTGTATATGGCGTACTACGCGGGCGAGAAGCTCACGAGTGTCCACAAGGCGTCCGTGAAGGAGGGCAAGGTTTCGGGCTTTGCGAAAATACCCAATGAGGCGCTTTTCGAGGCAATGGAGCTCAGCTCAATAAAGCCGCTGATAAACCTCCAGCTGATAAGGATGATTTACTCCGCCTTTCCGCCCGCCCTCAAGAAGCCCGTGAAGCAGGTTTCAGTCGAGTACCCCGGCAGGGCAATGATAGACCTCGGCAATCCCCTCAAATAGATTCGTAGATCTCTTTCAGCGCGGGGCTTTCCCTGCAGCCGGGGCAGACGAAATGCTCCAGCGGCGGCATCCTCCGCGGCTTCTCCTCCCTTTTCCCCTCCATGAACTCCTCAAAATACCTTGCGCAGCATTCCGGGTAGCCGAGCAGCAGCCCCCTCTCGCGGATGCCCCTCTCCCGGAGATACCTCTCCAGAAGTTCCTTCCTGCCGAACAGCACCCTCCTCGCGCAGCCGGAGTCCCTGAGCTCAAAGGAGAGCCCGGCTTCCCTCACCAGCTCAATCAGCCCCTCCTCGTAGGGCAGCTCGCTTAACCCCTTAATTCCAAGGGAGGCGAGCTTTACAAGCCGCAGCGCCCTTTTGCTGACCACACAGGGCGGTAGTGGCAAACCTTATAAATTTTCCAAAAGACTCCTTGAGATGGAAGACCCTTCCACCCAAAGGCTGTTCGATCGCGTGTTTGTCTGCATGAAATGTAATGCTACTCTCAGGGCCAGCCCTGAACGGGTCAGGGCGGGCAAGGTCAAGTGCCGCAAGTGCAGCTACCGCGGCTTGCGCCCCAAGAAGCGGCTCAGGAAGGGTAAGGGTAAATGATGTGGGCAATAAAGCCTCTGAAACTATCTTTCTATGTACTCCTTTCCTTGGCAGTTGCGCTCTTCACGGGTGGCTCACCGCTTTCCGCCCTCCCGGCGCTGCTCTTCTTCCTTGCCTACAATGCCTTTGAGTCCTTCTCGCGCACCGACTATGACGAGCTTCACGGGCGCACCCACTACACCGCGGAAAAAAAGCTGCTCACCTTCCGGATTGCGGTGTTCTCTGCAACGCTCGCCGTCCTGACCGCCTTCTACTTTTCCCTTGCCCTTTCCTATGTTTTTCTCGTGATTCTCACAATACTCGCCACCAGCCTTGTCAACAGCCACTACTTCCTCTCCGACCTCCTGCTCTCCCTTGTGCCTGCTGCCCTTGTTACCGCCCACTCCAGCGACTGGGTGCTGGTCGTCCCCGTGTTCTGGTTCGTGTTCTTCAACGAGCTTTCGCGGCGCGCGGTGTCGGAGCTTTCCCGTCCCTTTGGCCTTGAGAACAACAACCTCCCAAAGCTCTTCGGCATGGAGGCCGCCATTGACTTCACGAGGGTGCTCCTCATCTTCCTCCTTCCCTGGGCCCTCCTGATGGGAAGGTTCTCCACACTCTTCCCCTACCTTGTTTATGCGTCCTCTGCAATGCTCTCTTCCTGCGCAATCTACGCCTTCCAGACTTCCAGGTATGACGCCACCCGCAAGCTCCTGCGGCTCTCCGGCTGGCTCTTCCTTTCAGGCTTCCTTACTTCAATAATACTCTGAGTATTACCCGTTCCGAAACCTTTATAAAGGAGAAGCTCCCTATTTAAATTTGTGTTTAAAAGTTTTTCTGCAATGAAAAATATACATGGAGGTAATTAGATGGCGCTTGTTGTTGGAGGAGCCGGTGAGGCGAAGGAATGCCCCAAATGCAAATCCACGCGGATAACCAAGGACACCGTCCGCGGGGAGATTGTGTGCATGGACTGCGGGTTTGTCATTGAGGACAACCTCATAGATTTCAGCCAGGAGTGGCGCGAGTTTGACGGGGACGAATCCGGGGGGAGCAGGCGTGCCGGTGCTCCCATAAGCCTTGCGCGCCACGATAAGGGCATCAGCACGGAGCTTGGAATGGGCTTCAGCGACATATTCAAGCTCCCGCCCAAGCTGCGGCCAAAGTTCCTCCGGCTTAAGAAATGGCAGCAGCGCATAAGCACCGCCACGGAGCGGAACCTGAAGTATGCGCTTGCGGAGCTCAAGCGCTACACGAGCCAGCTCAACCTCTCGCCGGGCGTGGAGGAGACGGCCGCCCTCATATACAGGCGTGCCGTGGCAAAGGAGCTCGTGCGCGGCAGGTCGATGGAGTCCGTCGTGGCCTCCGCCCTGTATGCCGCGTGCCGCGAGCATGGCACGCCCCGCACGCTTGACGAGATTACCGAGGTCGCAAACATTCCCAAACGGGAGATAGGCCGCACCTACCGCTTCCTCTCGAGGCAGCTTGGCGTGCGCATCCTTCCCACCGACCCCGCCGACTACATTCCCCGCTTTGCCAGCAACCTGAAACTCTCCGGAAAGACCGTGACGAAGGCAAATGAGATACTTGCCAGGGCCAAGGAGCTTGAGCTGACTTCCGGCCGCGGGCCGACGGGAGTGGCCGCCGCCGTGCTTTACATAGCCGCCCAGCTCACGGGCGAGAAGAAGACCCAGCGCGAGGTGGCGGAGGTGGCTGGCGTCACCGAAGTGACAATCCGAAACCGCTACAAGGAGCTCGTGAACAACCTCAAGTTCCGCGAGCTCGAGGAGCCCGAGAAGAAGCCCGTTGTGGCGAGAGTGGAGGCATGAACAAGTTCCAGAAGGCGAAAGCCCTTGCAGATTCCGGCAAGGTCGGGTTTAAGGGCCTCATCGGCTCTTCCCTTTATTTTACTGTCCACTCGAATGAGGATCACCAGGTTCTCTTCCGCATAATGGGCGGGAAATGGCTCTGCGACTGCCGGTACTCTGCCCTGCACGAGCGCGACTGCTCGCACATACTCGCCTGTAAATACTGGCTGAAGAAGAATGAGAAGCCATCTCAGAAGAAATAATCCTTGCTATTGTGTTCGGTCCTGTTTACCTCATCGTACATATAATTATAAACTTTCAAGAACTGTTCAAGGAACCTGTACGCTTCGGTGTCTTTTAGCTGCTTGTTTATGTTCTTGAATTTTGTCCAGATCTGCAGCACTGTGAGCTTTTCATTGCTGAATATATTTGCATATATCCTTTTTGGCTTGTACTCCTCCAACGAAATTTTCAATATAGCTTCAGGAGAACTTGGGCTCTTCCCTGTTTCAACTATCCACTCCGCATACTCCTTTGCCATTTTTATGAACTTGTAAAGCCGCGGATTTGAAGGGATATATATGTGAAACAGCACATAATGCCTGTCCTTCAGGTCCTTTACCTTGGAGCGCTCTATATCCTTAATTCTGTGCTCCCATATGTAGCTGTGCGTTATCAGGCGTTCTATCTGCTTATCCGGCTTTTTCCTCATCTTGAAATTTATGACAAGCGGAAGGGCATATTCTTCGGGAACTATTGTGGGAGAATTTCCCGGGATAAAATATGCCGTTTCCCTGTTAATTATATCTCCCTTCGCTATTTGTTTTATCTTCTTCTTTGACAGATCATGGATAATCTCTAAGACATCTTCAATATACTTCACGCTCTTGCTACTCTGAAATGTTTTTATAGTTAAGGTCTCTGTGACCGGGCGACCAGAGCACCTCTCGAACACCTATCGACTTTGCTCTTCAGGCTCCAATGAAGGGAGCATAGCTCCCCTTGACCCCTGCATTGAGGGTCCGAAGGACCCTCGATATTTTTGGTCGACCACGGGACTTCGTCCCGGGTCCCACGGGCTTCGCTCGTGTGGAGCTTTTCTTAAAAGCTTGCAATGAGAAACTGCGAGTGCCATCGAGCTCGAAG
>WAMX01000020.1 GCA_015522095.1 Nanobdellati archaeon
ATTTGAACCCGCGCTGCGGGCTTGGAAGGCCCGTGTCCTAGCCAGACTAGACGACTGGCGCATCCGACCAACGCTCGTTCTCGCCCTTCGGGCTCCCCTCGCGTTCGTCGACGGAAGTGAACCCGACCAACGATCGTTCTCGCCCTTCGGGCTCCCACGCGAACTCCGTTTGCCTGGTTTCGCGAGCTCCGCTCGCTCAACGCTCTGATTCGTCGACGAGTATGTGCAGCGCCATCGAGCCAGGGGCAGGGTGCGCCTCCGGCTGCCGGCACGCATAAGTTAAGATTTTCCCCGTTTATATTTGTTTTCAGGGTAACCTTTTTTTACATCTTCAGCTACTGCTCTTGTGGTTCTTGATAAGCGGGATATCGGGCTGAGCAGGTCCGAGGCGGCCCTGAGGCTCCAGAAGTACGGCCCGAACGAAATCGTCGAGAGGGAAAAAGTCTCGCCGCTGCACCTCCTGCTGAGCCAGTTTGAAGACCCCATAGTGCTCATTTTCATCGTCTCTGCCGCGATGTCTGCCTTCCTGGGAGAACTCACGGACTTCGCGGTCATCTCTGCCATAACTGCGTTCATTGTCCTTCTCGGGTTTTTCCAGGAGTACAAGGCGGAAGAAGCCCTTGAGAAGCTCAAGGAGATGGTCGTGCCGACCGCCAAGGTCTTCAGGGGCGGGAAGCTGCGGGAGCTCCCCATTGAGCAGGTGGTCCCGGGCGATATCATCTCCCTCGAGCCGGGCGACATGGTGCCCGCGGACTGCAGGATACTCCAGTCAAACAACCTCTACATTGATGAGTCCATACTCACGGGAGAAAGCAAGCCCGTTGAGAAAAAGGCAGAGGATGAGGTTTACAGGGGCACGATTGTTGTCAGGGGAACTGCCACTGCCGAGGTCTTTGCCACGGGCTCCCGCACGAAGTTCGGCAAGATTGCCCAGCTTCTCACGCAGGAGAGCAAGAGCAGCATACAGACCCGCTCGGAAGAGCTCGCATCCGTGATAACAAAGCTCGTGCTCGCTGCGAGCGCGCTTATAGCGGTTGTTGGGTTTATCAGGGGGGCTTCAATCAGCTCCGTCGTGTCGATGGCCATTGCCACCGCCATAGCGGGCATCCCGGAGGCGCTGCCCCTGACAACGACCATTGTGCTTGCCCTTGGCGTCTATCGCATGGCAAAGCACCGCGCCATTGTGCGCCGCCTATCGGCGGTGGAGGAGCTGGGGACCGTGACGGTCATATGCACGGACAAGACGGGCACCCTGACTAAAAATGAGATGACGGTCGAGAAGGTGTTCGTGGGCGGCAAGGAGTTCGATGTCACGGGAAAGGGCTATGATGGTGAGGGCAAAATCCTCTTTGAGGGAAAGGAGGTTTCCGACGATGACCTTGACAGGCTCCTTGTTTCGGCGGTGCTGTGCAACAATGCCGACCTTGTGGACTCCGACAGGGGGCTCTCCGTTGTTGGCGATCCCACCGAGATTTCCCTGCTTGTGCTCGCAAGGAAGTACGGTCTCAATGAGGACATAATCAGGAGCAACTATCCCCGGACGGCAGAGGAACCCTTCTCTTCCGACAAGAAGTATATGGTGACCTCCCACCGGGGCAAGAAAAGCTTCAAGGTTATGAAGGGCGCACCTGAGGTTGTTTTCAAGAAGTGCTCAAAGGTTCTCGTGAATGGTAAATACGAGAAATTCGCCCGGAAATGGGGCAGGGTGTTCAGGGACGAGGTTGAGAAGCTCGCTTCCGGCGGGCTGCGTGTCCTTGCCGTGGCGGTGTATGACGGAGAGTGGGTTCTGCTTGGCGTTGTTGGCATGCAGGACCCCCCGCGCCACGGGGTGAAGGAGGCGATAAAGACCGCCCACAGGGCAGGGATAACTGTGTATATGGTAACGGGGGACAACCCGATTACCGCCCAGGCAATAGGGAAGCAGATAGGGATTGAGGGAGGATACATCCTCGGCGAGGAAATAAAGAAGATGAGCGACGAGGAGCTCCTCGAGAAGCTCAGGGATACCCGGATACTTGCGAGGATCGACCCGGAGGAGAAGCTCCGCATTGTCAGCGTGCTGCGGAAGAGCGGCGAGATTGTGGCGATGACGGGCGATGGCGTGAATGATGCGCCCGCCCTGAATGAGGCGGATGTTGGAATCTCCATGGGGGGCCGCGGGACGGAGGTTGCGAAGGGCGCATCCGATGTTGTGCTGGCTGACGACAACTTTGTCACCATTGTTGAGGCGGTCAAGCGAGGCAGGGGAATCTACGAGAACATACGCAAGTTCACGACCTTCCTCCTGAGCTGGAACATCGGCGTCACCGCAATGATACTGTTTGGTGTTTCCCTGCTTGGCATGGGTGAGGCAATCCTGCTTCCCCTGCAGATACTCCTCCTCAATGTGGTGCTGGAGGACCTCCCCGCCATTGCCCTTGGCCTGGACCCCGTGCCGGATGACATAATGAAGCACCCGCCCCGCGACCCGAAG
>WAMX01000021.1 GCA_015522095.1 Nanobdellati archaeon
ATTGATTCCCTTCCCGTGCCCACGACCCAGACGGGGAGGTGGTGGCTCCGCCCGAAGTCATCGGTGAACGCCATGCAGGGGTGAATGTGGCCCGTTACCCAGGTTTTTCCGAGCTGGTCCGCGCCGGGAAAGGAGTGCCCGTGAGTGATGAGATACCTTCCAAGCTCGAGATGGGGCTGAGCCTCAAGCCCCCCGTCGTGGTTTCCCCTGATGAGTATAAGCTCAATGTGCTCCCTGAGGAGGGAGAGGAATCGCTCCAGTTCCACCGCCTGCCTTCCCCTGTAAGTGGCTATCTCGTGCTTTATGTCCCCGTTCAGGACCAGCGCCTTCGCGCCCGAGCGCCTGGCAAGCTCCAGCAGCCTCTCCGCCATCCCGTCTGCCTGCAGGGGGAGTTTCACTCCCTTTCGCCACAGCTCAAGCTCGAAGCCCACGTGCGTGTCGCTCACAACAAGGTAGCTGCCAATGAGCAGGGCGGGCTCGTCGGGAATGGGGCGGAGCTTCATGGACCTGTAAAAAGGGAAGATATATAAATCAGGAATACAACTTGAAAGTTATGATAAAGGTCCCTTCACACAGGGTGGTTCATACCCGTCTTTATAACGCGATAGATTCCCTGAGGGAGCGGGCAAGGGTGCTTGCGATGAGTCCTCAGGAGTATGACAGGGAAATGGTCCCGGAGCTTGTGAACATTGCAAAAATGTTTGAGCTTGTCTCTGAAACATATAATGTTTCATACAAGGCGGTTGAGGATATTTTCTCTAAGTACAGCCTCCTGCTCGGAGGACTTCACATACCCGACTCAGAGGAGGTAAGCGCCACCCTCAAGAAGGCGGCCAGCAACCTTGTCAGCGCCGTCACAGAGGTTCTCAACACGGACTACACCTCCCAGGGATACAGCAGGGAGTTCCAGGAATCGCTTTACAGGGATGCAGAAAAGAGCATTGAGGCGTCAGGGTATCTTGCGTTTCTCTCGGACTGTTATACTGCCACCTACATGTCCATTGCAGAGCTGTTTGGCCGCCACGGGAGTGCGGTTGAGAAAATCGCGGAGGGTGAGATGTCGCCCGAAGCGGCGGTTTCCTACGCCCCAAAGTTCCTCCCGGCAGATGATCGCTCCCCTGAGGAGCAGTTTGCGTGACCATCAGCCTTTAAAATGGCGGGTTTAGTGAAAAATGTGGTAAGACTTGCCAAAACGCCGCTGGGCTTCTTTGCGGTTGCAATGGGCAACCAGCTCGTGGAGATAAGGGAGCTGCCGGAGGACCCGAGGAAGGCGGCAGAGGAGCTCGCGGGTAACGCTTTTGAGAAATGGGCATCATCCCTGAGGGAAAGGGGATATGACATCGAGGAAGGATGGGTCGATCCCCTCAGGATAGCGGGGCTTCTCGGCATGAAAAGGGATGACTACATCCGGCGCGCGAGGGAAGTCGCCATAGAGCTCGCCAGGCTCAAGCTCAAGGAGGCGATTGGAAAGGACTACCTCGTGATACAGGTCATATCCGCGCTTGATGACCTTAACAAGAGCATAAACATAATGATGAACCGCATCCGTGAGTGGTACGGACTGCACTATCCAGAGCTCAAGGAGGAGGAACACGAGAAGTATCTCAAGCTCATAATCAAGGGGGAAAGGAAGGAAAGCATGGGGCTCGAGCTCTCTGAAAAAGACCTCGGCGCCCTCAAGGAGATTGCCAGAATGGGCCTCGAGATGTACAAGGAGAGGGAAAGGCTTGAGTCCTACCTGAAGGAGCTCATGAATGAAGTGGCGCCCAATGTCAGCGAGCTTGCCGGCGAGAATCTCGGCGCCCGGCTCATAGAGCGCGCGGGGGGGCTGAAGCAGCTGGCCTTCATGCCCGGGAGCACCATACAGGTCCTCGGAGCGGAGCGTGCCCTGTTCAAGCACCTTCAGAAGGGCTCCCCGCCGCCAAAGCACGGCGTGATATTCCAGCACCCCATGGTGAACAAGGCGCCCGCTGCGAAGCGCGGGAAGCTGGCGCGCGCGCTGGCGGCAAAGCTCGCAATGGCCGCACGCGTCGATCTGTACTCTGGAAAACTGAAGCCGGAGTTCGTCGAGGACTGGAAGAAGCGCGCAAAGGAGATAATGGAGGCGAAAGCATGATACTCAGAATGGGGAGGAACATAGCCACGGAAAATCTCGTCCCGGGCAGGGCGGTCTATGGAGAGCGGCTTGTCCGCAAGAAGGGCCGCGAATACAGGGTCTGGGACCCCAAGCGAAGCAAGGTGGCGGCCGCCCTAATGAAGGGCATGAAGCTCGACTTCGGGGAGGACTGGCTGGTGCTCTACCTTGGCGTGGCAAGCGGCACCACCGCGTCCCACCTGAGCGACATAATCCGCAGGGGCGCAATATTCGGCGTCGATCCGGCCCCGCGGGTCTTCCGCGAGTTTGTGCTGCTCTCCGGGGAGAGGAAGAACCTGGTCCCTGTCTACGGCGACGCAAACCACCCCGAAGGGTACGCGGGCATAGTGCCCCGGGTTGATTTCATCGTGCAGGATGTCGCGCAGCCCAACCAGGCCCAGATACTCAACAAGAATGTCAGCGCATTCCTGAAGAAGGGCGGGCTCGCCTTCGTGGCCGTGAAGGCGCGCAGCATCGATGTAACTGCAAACCCGCGGAAGGTGTTTGAGCAGTTCAAGAAGGAGCTTGAGGGCGTGGAAATTGTGCAGGAGAAGCGCCTTGAGCCCTTCGAGAAGGACCACCTCGCGCTGCTTCTGAGGAAAAAATAATCAGCAGGTTGCCCTGCACACGGGCGTGTAGGATGCCTGCACGCTTGTGCGGGCGCGGGGCTTTTCAAGATAGACATCCACCCTGTCGGGAAGGATGTCAAGGTATGCCACGCCCGTCTCGTCATACCTGCCCACCATAAGCGCTGGAATCTCCCCCCTGCGCAGCATGTGGTAGTGCAGGTGCCCGAACACCGCCATGCGCGGGCGGTAGGAATTCTCATCTGCATACTTCAGGAACTCCCTGTAAAGCATCTCTCCCCCCTTTTCCTTGAAATTCCTTCCCACGGTGCCTATTGCGTTGTGGACGAGCGCGTGGTCCAGGAAGCCGGCGGCATAGCGAACAAGCCGCTTTGGCAGCCCCCTGATGCCCGGCTTGAGCTCGCCCCGCATGAGCCTCTGCACGGGATGCTCATACCCCTCGTAGGGAAGGCCCTCAAAGAAAGCATCACCGTGGCTGAAATACACGCCGTCAATCTCGAGCTCATCAACATAATCAATTCCCAGCTCCGCAAGCTTCTCCCTGTCCTCGTGGTTTCCCGCCACATACACGACCTTTTCGTGCTTTGCGAGCCCGGCTATCCCCTCAAGGAGGCGCACATAGCCGTCAGTCCACGCCATTTCGTCCTCGCCGCGCCTGCGCTGGTAGAGTGAGTTCAGCCCGTGGTTCTTGCTGAAATCGAGGATGTCGCCCAGCAGCACAATGCGGTCCACTTCCTCATCCTCAATCAGGTCCTCAAGCTTCGCATAGAACTCCTTCACGCCGTCAAGGCTGTCTGCCGAGTTGTGCCTGAGAACCTTGAGGAGGGACCAGTCCGCACTTCCGGCAGTCCAGTGGAGGTCTGCCACGACAGCAACGCGCGTCACAGGAGGGGAATATCGACAGCAGATATATACCTTACTCGCTGTTTGTCGAAAGGTTGTGCATCCTCACAAGGTCATCCCTGTAATCGCCGAGTTCCGCGGGAACGGCCATCTCTATGGGGTCCCTGAGGCTCTTCCCCTGGCCCTTCTTGGCGGCCCACACGCGCTCGTTGAATTCGACGATTGCCCGGGTGGGGTGCTCCTCCTCCAGAACGGGCTCCGGCATGCCCTGCACGTGAACGCTGCTCCCGTAGAGGGCGCGGTAGAGGTAGTCCGTGATGAAGGGCGTTATGGGCGCGAGCAGGCGCAGGATGGCATCGAGCACCTCGTGCAGCGTGTAAAGCGCCCCGGTGTCGCCCTCGTAGGCGCGGTGCTTGACCATCTCTATGTAGTGCGAGGCAAAGAGATCCCACACGAAGTTCCTCACGGAATTCGCGGGCACGAAGAAATCCATCTGCTCGTATCCCTCGCGCGCCGCCTTCACGACCCTTGACAGCTCGCTCAGTATCCAGCGGTCCGCCGGCTTGAGCTCGCCCTTCTCCGCGCGCTCGAAGCGGCTTATGAACCTGGCAACATTGTAGAGCTTCTGGAGGAACTTGGAAGCGCCCTGTATGCGCTCCTCAGCTATGCGTATGTCCGAGCCAACCTTGACCTCGGCGGCGCCCTGAAACCGGAGCGCATCGGCACCGTACTTCTCCACGAGCGGCTCGGGGTAGAGCACGTTGCCTATGGACTTGCTCATCTTCTTGCCCTCCGCATCCACGACGTGCCCGCTTATCCAGACGTGCTCGAACGCGCACTTCCCCGTAAGCTGGTAAACGCGGAGCAGCGTGTAGAAGAGCCAGGTGCGGACTATCTCCTTGCCCTGCGGGCGCAGGAATACCGGAAAGCTCTCCCTGAAGAGTGCGTCATCGCGCATGTATCCCGAAACCCAGAGGGCGGAAATGCTTGAGTCCATCCACGTGTCGAGCACCCTCTTATCACCCGGGCTGGGCTTGCCGCACTTCGGGCAGGGAAGCTCAACCTCCCACGCCTCGTAGTACCTGCCCGGCTCGGGCACCCACGCCCCGTGCTCAGGGCAGTAGAATATGGGCACAGGAGTGCCGTAGAACCTGCGGCGCGAGATGGGCCAGTCCTGATTTACCGCCCCAATCCAGTCAAGCAGGAGCTGCTTCTTCTCCGGAGGGTGGAACTTAATCCTGTCGGCCATCTTCCTGATTTCCCCCACAAAGTCCTGCTGCTTCAGGTAGAGCTCAGGTATGGAGATAATCTCAATCTCGTCCTTGCTGCGCCAGCAAATGGGCACATTGTGCTCGAGCTCCTCACTCTTCAGGAGGAATCCCTCCTTCCTGAGATCGGCAACAATCGCCTCGCGAGCCTCCCTTGCTGTCATGCCCCTGTATTTGCCCGCGTTCTCATTCATCTTCCCGTCCCTGTCAAGCACAATGGTTTCCTCGAGCTTCAGCTCCCTGAAAAGGCGGACATCCTCCTGGTCACCGTAGGAGCATATCATCATGGCACCCGTGCCGAACTCCGGGTTCGCTTCCTCGCGCGCGATGACGGGCACCTCGCGCCCGTAAAGGGGCACGATGGCGGTCTTTCCCGCAAGCTTTGAGAACCTGCCCTCAGTCGGATGGACAATCACGGCGCGGCACGCTCCCAGCATCTCCGGGCGGGTGGTGGCAATCTCGATGTGTCCCCCTCCCTTGAGGGGAAACTTTATGTAGTGCAGCCCCGAGCGCTCCCTGCGGTATTCAACCTCCGCATCCGCAAGGGTGGTCTTGCAGCCCGGGCACCAGTTGTTGGGCTTGTTCGCCTCGTATATCAGCCCCTTCTTCCAGAGCTCGATGAAGGTCGCCTGCGTGAGCGCCCTGTATTCCGGGGAGTCCGTGCGATACAGCTCGTCCCAGTCCACAGATAGCCCCATCAGGCTCATTATGTTGACAATATTGTGCTCGTACTCGTCAAGCTTTTTCTTGCAGAGCTCAAGGAACTTCCTGCGGGGCGTTTCGTGGGCCCTTATCCCGAAGTCCTTTTCCGTGCGGCTCTCAATGGGAAGCCCGTTGCGGTCAATCCCCACGGGAAGCCACACCCTGCCGTGCGCCATGCGGAAATAGCGAGCAATCATATCAATCTGCGAGAAGTGGATGGCTCCGCCCATGTGCCAGCGCCCGCTCGGATATGGAGGCGGATTGTCGATGACGAGCATTCGCTTCCCCGGGACGACGACGGGCCGGGCAAACTGCTTCTCCTTTTTCCAGAGCTCATAGAGCTCCTTCTCGTGGCCTTTGTCCCATCTTTTCTCAGGCAGCTTTTCCTGACCCGTCATAATATGCTAAGGGCATTTTCTTTATAAAAATCAGTGAGGAGTCCTTGTGTGGACAGGCACATGCTCGAATTCAAGAAGGTGCTCGACAGCCTCAAGTCGAAGCGCGGGAGGCACACGGAGCTTGTCACCGTGATGATTCCGCCCGGCTATGAGCTGAGCAAGATAATGAACCAGCTTGCGCAGGAGAAGGGCACCGCCTCGAACATCAAAAGCAAAAAAACCCGGCTCAATGTAATGGATGCGCTGGAAAAGATAATGCAGCGCCTGGCGCTCTTCAAGAGCACGCCAGAGACGGGGCTGGCGCTGTTTTGCGGCAATGTGGGAAATGAGAATGATGAGTGGGTGCTTGAGAGCATAATACCACCGGAACCTCTCAACACGCGCGTATACAGGTGCGCGCAGACCTTCTTCCTCGAGCCGCTCGAGGAGATGCTCGTGCCCAAGGACGTTTACGGACTGGTGGTAATTGACAGGGGAGGCGCGTCCATAGGGCTGCTGAAGGGCAAGAACATACAGGTGCTGAAGACTGCCAAGTCCCTCATACCCGGAAAGTTCCGGGCGGGCGGTCAGTCCGCCCAGAGGTTCGAGCGCGTCCGCGAGGGAATGGCAAAGGACTACTACAAGGGCATCGCGGAGTATGTCAACAAGCACCTGAAGGACGTGAAGGGGATAATAGTGGGCGGCCCGGGCCCGACCAAGGAGGAGTTCCTCCACTACCTGAGCAGTGACGTTCGAAAAAAGGTCCTGGCAGTCAAGGATGTGGGATACACGGACGAGTACGGGCTCCGGGAGCTTGTGGAAAAAAGCGAGGACGTGCTGGCAGAGGCGGAGATAATGAGGGAGAAGAAGGCCGTTCAGGAGTTCTTCCGCCGCATTGCGAAGGGCGAACCCGTGGAGTACGGGAAGGTTCCCGTGATGCGGGCGCTTGAGAACGGGGCGGTGGAGAAGCTGCTTCTAAGCGAGGATATGCTGTCGGAGGCGGAGGAGCTGATGGCGATGGCGGATGCCAACAACGCGGAAGTGGAGTTCATAGGGACGGAAACAAACGAGGGGCAGGAGTTCCGCGCAATGGGCGGCATTGGCGCACTGCTGAGATACGCTTAAAAATCCCGTGATGTTTCTGAAGAGTGGGAAATGAATACCAGACACTCAGCAGCATTGTTCCCGGGTTCAGGGAGAGCGAGCAGATTACCGCGGAGAACGACGTGCTCTTCCTGAATGATTATGCGGAAGTGGGCATAAAGAAGGGTCTGATAAGGGTGTACGTCGAGGGAATTTCAGTCAAGCTGAAGTATTCCGGCGGGGTGCTTGAAGAGGTGTATGCAAAGTATCCCGAGGGCATGAGGGAAGCGTGGTTCAGGAAGCTTGACGTGCTGCCCGTAAGCCTTGACAGCTACTGGCTGATGGTGGAGAGGGCGAATGGCACCGAGAAAGTGCACTACCTGCGCAAAGCATAGTCTTATAAACCATGCCTGGCACACAGGGTTGTAGGAGAGAAGACGGATTGCGATTTTCTCTCAGAATACAAAGGTGAAAAGAAATGCAATTTGAAGAATTAGGAGTAAGTGCAGGGCTGGCTGAAAAGCTCGCCAGGCACGGATTTAAGGAAGCATTTGAGGTGCAGGAACGGACAATTCCGCTCGCGCTTCAGAAAAAGAATCTTGCCATAAGGGCAAAGACAGGGAGCGGCAAAACGCTCGCATTCGGAATCCCGCTTGCAGAGCAGCTCAGGAAAGGAGGGGGGCTTCAGGCTATGGTGCTGACCCCCACGAGGGAGCTTGCCCTGCAGATTGATGGGGTGTTCCGGAAGCTCGGGCTTCGCACTGCCCTGATATATGGAGGCGTTGGATATGACAGGCAGATAAGGGACCTCCACAGGGCAGAAGTCGTTGTCGGCACTCCCGGAAGGATACTCGACCACATAGCGCGCGGGAACTTACGGGCCCGATTCCAGGTTACGGTACTGGACGAGGCCGACCGCATGCTGGACATGGGCTTCCTTCCGGATGTCAGCCGCATAATGCGCGAATGCCCGTCCGAGCTTGTGTGGCTCTTCTCGGCCACCCTCGACCGCCGCATACTGAAGGTCTTCAAGGACAAGCGGTTTGAGACGGTGCTGGTGGGCGAAGAAATGCCGGAGATAGAGCACTTCTACATTGATACCGAGCAGAAGATGAAGGTCCTGCGGAAGGTGCTCAATGGCGAGAAGGCGCTGATATTCTGCAACACGAAGCGGATGGTGCAGCGCGTTGGCGACTGGCTCCGCATACCCGCCCTGCACGGCGACATGAGCCAGGCCGCCCGGGAGCGGAACCTTCACAAGTTCCGCAACGGGGCGCGCTACCTCGTGGCAACTGATGTCGCCGCACGCGGTCTGGACATTCCCGAGGTGGAGATTGTCGTGAACTTCGACATACCGAAGGACAGCCAGACATACGTGCACCGCGTTGGGCGCACCGGAAGAGCGGGAAAGCGCGGGCGGGTCGTGAACCTCCTCAAGTCAAGGGATCACGACGACTTCCGCCGCATACTCAATGACCTTGATCTTGAGATTGAGCGGCTTTCCTGAGCCTGTTGAGTGTTCCGGACACAAGGGCGCGAAACTGCCACTTCAGGGCAAGCGCCCCCTTCACTTTTCCCACCCACTTCCGGTTGCAGCTCACAATGCCATCCCTGACCCGGACCTCCCCGTTAATGAGCCCGTGAAGCCCGATGGCACGGCGCAGCTGCTCGTAGAGCTCCCTGTCGGAAGGCGGCTCGCCCGCAAAGAAAAGCTTAATGTGCCTCATCCTCAACACCCCACATCCTCTGCTTCTTCCTCCGCTCATTGCGCTTCAGCAGGGCGAGGGGAAACTCCCTCACCGCCTTCCGCGCGTAGTCCGGCTTCAACCCGAGGAAAACGCCAATATCGGCAAGCGCGTCCCCTGCACGGAGCTGCTCCGGTGAAGCCGCCCCGGAGCAGAGCAGCAGGGTTCCCCCGAGGTCCTGCACCGTGAGGGCATTGTGCCTGGCACGTGACAGGTCCTGCAGCCTTGAGAGGACAACGGGCACTGCCAGGGCGGCCTCATAGCGCTTCGCCATGCGCACATTGCGCTTGCCAAGCCTGAAATCCCTGATTATGAAGAAGTCATAGTGAGTGTCGGTGAGCAGGCTGTTGAGCTCCTGCTTGCTCCCCGGAATGGCTGCCACAAAATCCACCTTCTTCCTCAGGGAACGGATTTTCCGCCTGTCCCTGGAAATGAGCAGGGAGTAATGGCCGGGAGCAATGCGGATGCCGAGGCGGTCTGCCACCGCAGTCTTCTCCTCGCTCCCCTCGCCGGCATAGGCATCAATGAACATATCAGGGGGAGCCCTCGAGATTTATAAGTTTCTTACCCCTTTCCATGGGCTCAACGCGAACCTTCCCGCGGAATTCCCTTTCCAGCTCCCTGCCCCCGAAAAGACGGTCGAGGAAGATTGCCAGCGCAGCTATCTCGCTGTGGGGCTGGTTCCCCACCGCAACATTAAGCTCGCACACATCATAAACCTCCGGGGGCACCTTTTCCGCCCCCACAAAGACCAGCAGGTCCTGCGAAGGGTCTATCCTTTTCACGGCTTCATCCACGGGAATGCCATACATGGTCAGGTGGACGCGCGTGCCCCTGAAACCGCGAAGGTACTGGCGCCAGTTCTCCTCAACGGCCACCTCAAAGGGTCCGCCCCACCTGTCAACAATGTCCTGCAGGGAGCGGAGCACGGACTCGTCCCGCGTCGTGAGCACGAAGCGGTCCGCACCAAACGCCCTCGCCACGAGCCCGCAGTGGGTCGTGACGCGCTTGTCCCTGCCCGGACGGTGCCCGTAGCGGAGAACGGTTATCATGCCCCTACCTCAGGAGGGAGCTTAAAAAATGTGCCATGCCCGGCAGCTTTATGCGCGGCTCGACCTTCCCCTTCCTGAGCGCCTCGAGCACCCCCTCTGCATCCTCCGCCTCCACATTCGTGTAGAACTCTCCCAGCCCGCGCACGGAGCGCGCTCCGCTGGACGTGAGGAACTTCCTGCCGCGCGCGGTGGCGAGCTGCACCGCCTTCCTGCACAGCCACGGGGGCTGAGAGCCGTTGATGGCCTCCACAACTTCAAACCGCTCCAGTGCTTCATCACCCATGCCTCCTTTGGCATTGAACTGGGCGGGCACCACGACATACCCCCAGTCCTTCGCCCAGTCAAGGACATACTCGAGGTAGGTCTTCTCCGGCAGGCTCTCGGCACCATAGACAAGCACCGGGCCCCTGTCCGTGACAATCTCAAGCCCGGGCACGATGGTGAAATTGCGGGGGGAAAAGCGCTTCCATCCAAGCACGCCGCGGTCCGTCACGGCAAGCGCATCGAGCCCCCTCTTTCTGGCAACTGCCGCCATCTCCGCAACCGTGTTCTTACCGATGCTCCGGTCGGTATAGACGTGAAAATCAACCCTCATGAAAAAATGGCGGGCTTCAAAGATTTATGCTTTTACAACGAGCACGCCATCGCCCGGCTCGAGCTTCCCCTCAACAAGGGCTGCCTTGCTGTATCTTCCCGGCTCCGCATCCCCCACGGTAGCGGTGATGAAATGTATGGGATTGCCCCAGTGGCCCTCAAGCCTTTCAATTTTGAATGGCACTCCAAAAACTTCCTCCGCCTTTCGCCTCAGAAGTTCCTCATCCTCAGTTGCGTGGGCAATAATCTCAACCTTGAAGGGCATTCACTTCGCCTTCCCGCTTGAGCGGACACTCGGCCTCGCCTTGTGGTGGCCCCTCTTGCTGAGGCCGCGCGACTTCCTGCCCGCGCTGGTCCTGCCGCGGTGCACGCGCCCCCTGTGCTGCTTCATGGCGACCCACCCGACCTGGGGGTCCTTCCGGATGGCCGCGTGAGCCGGGTCAACAAGTATGACCTCAAACCAGAGGTGCTTGCCATCTTCCAGAACCTCGTAGCTGTTCAGCACCTCAAGGTTGGGGAATTTCCGGGCGGCCTTCTCCTCCGCCACAAGCCGCAGGCTCTTCTTGGGATAGTACTTGAGCATACCCATCTTGCTCGGCTTCCTGCCACGCCTGAACCTCGGGCGTGTTCGGCCCCCGCGGAGCACGCGCACCCTCGCAACCACGAAGCCCTGCTTTGCCTTGTAGCCGAGGGCCCTTGCACGGGCGGGGTTCGTGGGTTTCTCAATACGGACAACAACGGGCTCACGCCTCTGGAAAATCCGCCTCTCCCTGACGGTTTTTTTGAGCGATTCCCTGACGTAATTGAGGTAACCCATCAAGCTAATCACCGATTAGGGTTTAAAAAGGCTACTGTCAAGGGAAATCCCCTTCAGGAGCTCTGGAAGCTGCCTGAGGTCCGTTATAGTGTATTCCGCGCCCACAACATCGGAGCGGGCGGGAGAATTCTTGAAAAGCATGGAAACAGCACCAAACTTCTTGGCAGCAAGCACGTCCTTCTCGCTGTTCCCGACCACCACAAGGAAATCATCCTTCAGCTTCTTCGAGATGATGAACAGTCCCTCCGGGTCGGGCTTTCCCCTCCGGACATCGTCCGCAGTCACGACAAGGTCAAAATATCCCTTCAGGAAGCAGTGCTTCAGCATTGCATCTGCAACCCTCCTGTTCGCGGATGTGAATATTGCCTTCCTGTGCTTTATGGCCGTAAGCGCCTCATAGACCCCGGGCATTGGCTCCACGAGCTCTATCTGGCGGAGAAGCTCGGACTCGTGCTTCCGGGTTATGGCCTTTATGGCATCCCAGTCGCGCGAGGGCAGGTTGCCCATCATGAGCATCTTCAGGGAACTCGCATCGTATATCCTTTCGGGAGGTATGTGCACGCCCGCCGTTTCCTCGAGTATTTTCGAGTGCAGCCTGGATGAATCGACGAGCGTCCCATCGAGGTCAAACACGACTATCACAGCACCACCCTCGCGTCCACCACAACTGCATCGTGCTCGTCCACTATGAGGGGGTTTATGTCAAGTTCCCTGAAGTCCCGCCGCTCGCAGAGCTTTGACAGCTTCATCAGCGCATCGACGACGGCCGCCCTGTTGGCGCGCTTCCCGCGGAATCCCCTGAAGAGTGCGGAGGCCCTGATGCTCTCCGTCATTTCAAGGGCGTCCTTCCTTGAGATGGGGACCGCCCTGAATACCACATCCCTGAACAGCTCGGCATACACTCCGCCCATCCCGAGCATAATCACCTTCCCGAAGGTGGGGTCCCTCAGCGCACCCAGGATGAACTCCGCCCCGTCAAAGACCGGCTGCGCCACCACAGGATGCCTCCTGGAGATTGCACGGTACGCTTCAAGTATTTCCTCATCCGTCCTGAGGCCCACAAAGACCATTCCCCTGTCGGTCTTGTGCCCCTCCGTGTCGGCCTTGAGCACAAGGGGCCGCGGCAGCCCGAGCAGCTCCCCCCTGCTGACAACCGTGCCGGACACCTTCAGGCCTGCCTTCGAGAGGAGCGCAAGCGATTCTGACAGCTTCACAGCAGAATATGCGGCAGGCACTAAAATAGTTTTTTAAAAGCTCATTTCTGTAATCCGGGTGGAGAAGCTGGATCCAAAGCAGAGGCTTGAAAGACTGGGAGAGGACCTCATAAGGCTCATACAGGAGGGGCAGAACCCCCACATCAGGATACCCGTCAGGGGAAGCTCAAATGTGATATGGGACCAGAGCGCGGGGCTGCTTCACCTCGGGGACAAGATGTCCAAGCGCTATTTCATAAATGTTGCCCACGCGCGCAAGTTCATGCAGACCCTGCTTGTCGCGTCGTTCGCCAAGCAGCTCCTTGACGAGGGCATCCACACAAGCCTCAGGGAAGCGTATTACAGCCTCAAGCGCACGCTGCCAAACTCAAAGGAAAACACCTTTGAAGAGCAGTCGGAGAGCGATGCGGCGTTTGTGGACCTCGAGGTCACGATAGACCTGATAAGGGACCAGCTCCACATAAATGCCGACAGGCGCGGGACTGCCGCAGGCAATGTCATAATTGAGGACCGCGGCGACGAGATAGACTGGAGCAGGCTCGGAAGCGGGGGATGGTCCATCCCCGGGAATGTTGAGGACATAAAGTTCAAGGAAATAGATGCGGACTACATACTCGTGGTGGAGAAAAACGCCACCTTTGACCGCCTGCACGAGGACAAGTTCTGGAAAAAGCACAACTGCATACTCATCGGCACGCAGGGTCAGGCCGCCCGCGGCATCAGGAGGCTCATCCACAGGCTGAACAGGGAAAAGGGCATGCCCGTTTATGTGTTCACGGACTCTGACCCGTATGGGTGGTACATTTACAGCGTAATAAAGATAGGAAGCATGAACCTCGCGCACGCCTCTGCCAAGCTGGGAACGCCGCAGGCAAAGTTTCTCGGGCTGACCGTGAGCGACATATACAATTACGGGCTGGAGGACGCAATAATACGCGCCAAGGACGTGGACCTCAAGAGGGCCAAGGAGATAATGAAGTACCCGTGGTTCCAGCACAAGGAGTGGGAAAAGGAAATCAAGCTCATGCTCAAGAACAAGGTGAAGGCAGAACAGGAGGCCCTTGCCAAGCGCCATCTGCGCTTCGTGAGCGAGACCTACCTCCCCGAGAAGATTGAGAACAGGAGCTTTCTGCCCTAAGAGTCCCGGGGCTTCTGGCTCTCCTGCCATATCTGGTGGAAGAGATGCTGCAGAAGCTCCTCGTTCAGCGCATCCACTCCCTTGAGCCCGCGCCTGTCTGAGAACACCACATCGCCCCCTCCGAGGGGGACGACCCTTATGAGTCCCCTGTGCTCATCCTCCTCCCCTGCCAGAAACTCAGACTCCTTCATGAAGAAGACGGGGATCACGCCCTCCCCGGGCACGCCATCAAGCTGCAACCCGAAGAGCCCCATGGAGAGGAAGTCATCTCCCATGCGGCGCAGCAGGGACTCAAGCCTCCCGGCAGCATCCTCCGCAATGTCATCAGGGACCACGACAAGCGCGCCGTGCGTGCCATCCGCCAGCAGCTGCGCGAGCTCCTCCCCGCTGAGCCACTTCACACAGATATGCGGGGCAATGACTTTTATACCTTCCCGTGGAATAATTGAATGATAAGATACCTCTCGCTGCTCGCATTCAACCTGCTCGTGCGGATGGCCCCCCGGCCGCCAAACTTCGAGCCGGTAATGTCAACCACCATGCCGCTTGGAAGGAAGTACGGTGGGCTGTGGGCGGGCACATTCGCCTTCCTCTCAATATTCCTTTTTGACCTGCTCCACGGAACGCCGGGATACCCACGCATAGGAGTGTGGACCTTTGTCACGGCAGGCACATACTTTGCCATAGGCGTGGCGGCGGGCCGCTACTTCAGGCAGAGGAAGGGAGTCAGGCACTATGTGGGGTTCTCGGTGGTGGCCACCCTGCTCTACGACTTCATAACGGGGCCCGTGATGAGCTCCGCTGTCTGGAAGATGCCGTTCCTGCTGTCACTTGTGGGGCAGGTGCCCTTTACCCTGTGGCACCTCGCAGGCAATGCAGGGGGCGCGCTGCTCATAAGCCCGCTCGTGGAAAGGTGGCTGGAAGGCCTGCCCCGGAGGGAGGTGGTGGCAAATGCGGATGGGCAGTTTTGATGGAGAGGAGATGAAGGAGCTCCTTGTTTCCGCACTCGTCATCACCGCGATATTCACATACGGCGCGCTCACGGGGGACGCACCCCTTGCGGGAAAGCTCGCCATTTTTACCCTCTACTTCATATTCGTCGGGCTCGGGTTCACCCTCCACGAGATGGCACACAAGCTCATGGCAATCAACAGGGGTGCGTGGAGCAGGTTCGTGATGTGGAAGGAGGGGCTGCTGTTCGCAATTCTCATGAAGGTGACCGTCGGCGCGACATTCATTGCCCCCGGTGCTACATACTGGGCAAAGCCGTTCGCAAGCAGGGAGGATTATGGAAGGGTCTCGGCAGCGGGCCCCATAACCAACCTTGTGCTCGCCGCGGCATTCTGGATGGCGTCCTTCCCCGTCCCCCTCTTCAGGATAGGGACCATAATCAATGTCCAGCTTGCACTCTTCAACCTGCTCCCCGTACCGCCACTTGATGGCTCAAAGATAATCTCGTGGAAGCCGGAAGCGTGGGCAGGGCTTTTTGCGCTGTCCATTGCAATGCTCATCGCAGCAGGTTGATGGCAGACATAACCGAGTCGCGCAGGTGGGCACCTATTTTCCGGGTGCGTCTCTCGACCCGCCTTGCCAGCCGGACCGCGCCCTCGAGCTCATCGACTTCTATGGCAACCAGCGCATAGTAATCGCCCTTCTTGAAAACCTTTTTCAGGAACATGTTTGCCTCCGAGGACATTTCGGCAAGCATGAACTCGAACCGCTCTATGAGCTTCTGGACGGCAACCCCCGAAACAAGCCCGGAGGCAAGGTAAATCTCTACCAGCGCCGTCCTCCCGTCGTAGCTTACCACCCGCACATAATGTAATGCCCGGCAGGTTTAATAACCTTTATCAGTACCTTGCCGTTAAAGCCATTTAAAGGGCGGCGCATAATGGCAGAGTGCTTGAGGATATAGCCCGGCTCGTGAGGGGCTGCGAGAGGTGCCCCCTGCACACAACAAGGAAGAATGCCGTGCCGGGAGAGGGAAACCCTCAGGCGAGGCTTATGCTGGTGGGAGAGGCCCCGGGCAGGTGGGAGGACGAGCAGGGCAGGCCATTTGTTGGCAGGGCGGGCGAGCTGCTCACCCGGACCCTCGAGGGAGCAGGGATATCCCGCAGGGACGCATTCATCACCAACATAGTCAAGTGCAGGCCCCCCTCCAACCGCCGCCCTGAGAGGGAAGAGATAGAGGCGTGCGTCCCCTACCTGAACCGCCAGATTGAGGCAATCCAGCCAAAGGTGCTGGCGAGCCTCGGGGCAACGGCAGGGGAGTACCTGTTCAGGAAATACGGGTTCAGGTGGGAGGGGATGCTCGTGGAGAATGGCAGGGACAGGGAGATTGGGACGCTCTTCGGAAGGGTGCATCTCGTGCCTGTCATCCATCCGGCCGCCGTGC
The DNA here is from genome assembly GCA_015522095.1 of Nanobdellati archaeon. Taxonomy (GTDB): domain Archaea; phylum SpSt-1190; class SpSt-1190; order SpSt-1190; family SpSt-1190; genus WAMX01. The sequence continues at coordinate 15,950 of WAMX01000021.1, forward strand.
TCCGCGACCCCGGAAAGCTTGGCTACCTTGAGAAAGCCGTGGAAAGGATTAAAGCGCTCCTCTGAGGAAATCGCGCAGGACATTCCGTCCCCTTATCCGGAGGTCCTCGCCGAATATGTCCGCATGCCCCTTGTCAACAGCATAGAAGCGGGCAAGGCCCGACAGGTATCTCTGCACCTCTCTGGGGGGAGATATGCTGTCGTGCCTTCCGCTAACGACGAGCAGGGGCTTAGTGGAATGGAGCAGGTTGAAGCCCGTGTTTATCTGCATCCCGAGGTAAAGCTGGTAGAGCATTGACGTGATGGGATACCTTATCCGTTTCTGGACGAACTCCTCGGAGAGGTTCTTCGGGTCTGCGGTGCTGTCGTAGATTATGTCCCGCATAATTTCGTGGTAAGCGGGCCCGTGCTTCAGGAAGCCGCGAATCAGGAGGTACATCCACCGCTCAAAGGGGCGGAAATCCGAAACCACGGGCGCGAGGGCGGCGAAGCGCTCAACCCTGCCATCCAGCCTGTTGAGTATTGAGCATATTCCCGCGCCAAGTGAGTAGCCCACGCATGAATACTTCCCGGCGCCGACATAGCTCATAAGCGCCTGAAGCGCAGAAATGAGACCGTTCAGGGAAAGGTAGCCCCTTGAACGGCCCGCACCCGGGAGGTCAACAAGAACGCTCGAGAAGCCCCTTCCCAGCGCGCGGGCAAACCCTTCCATATCTTCCCCGGAGCCGGCAACCCCGTGCACAAAAAGAACCTGCTGACCGCTCCCCTCAAGCCTGTAGTGAATCCGCGCATTTCCGAACTTGAAGTATGGCATACCTCCCACTACTTTATTTTTATGGCATTGACTGGGCAGGCCGCTTCAGCCTCCTTCGCAAGCTTCTCCTCTTCCGCTCCCTCCGGCTGCTTCTTGACGTGACTCTTCATCGTGGAAGTGTCCATCTCAAAAATCATTGGAGCTATGGCAACACACGCCCCGCATCCAATGCAGTCCTGAGTAACGCTCACCTTCATACAACTAAATCAACAGGGAGCTATTTATCGGTTTAGATGTGAAGACTTATAAATTATTAAC
>WAMX01000022.1 GCA_015522095.1 Nanobdellati archaeon
AAACAAGCTTCAGGGTGGTGGCATCATGATAAGGAGCATGGAAGCCGTGATTGCAAGCGCGCTTATGCTGGGCACGATAATATACCTGTTCAACGTGCCCTCAACATCGGGGAAGGACCCCATGGAGCCCTACATAAAGAGCATAATGGACAGCTATGCCTCCACCGCAAAGAGGCTTGCCGTCCGCGATCCATACAGCCTCGTCGCACTCTTTGACGCGGCGATGCCCAGGGGATATGCCCAGCGCACGAAGGTGAACTTTTACAGGAAGTACTGGGTTTTCACGGGGCTTGACGGCGCGCCCGTGGAGCTCTACAACCTGCTCCCCTCGGAAGGGAGCGTGTCCCTCGCGAACGCGGAACTCAAATCAAACTGGTACCGTTCCGTGTTCAGGATAACAAACACGGGGAGCCAGAAGCTCTCGGGAAGCACCTCCATCTCCGTCTCGCTGTACAAGCAGGATGTTGATGGCAACGGGCTGCCAGACCCCATAGACCCCTCATCCATCAGGGTCTTCACGGATGAGGGGGAGCTGGATGTGAATGTGACAAAATATGAGGACTACTATGACAGGGCGGTTGCGGGGATAATCGTGGATGTAAGCCTCGAGCCGAATGAAGCGGAAAACCTGTATGTGTATTACCTGCTGGGGGATGATTATGAATAGGTGGCTGCTGATACTGCTCCTGTCGCCCGGGTGGGCGTGGTGGAGCGCGAGCTGGAACTATTCAATGAAAATCACCGCGGATGGCAATGCATCCCTTGTGGACGGGTACTTCACGCTTAACACGCGCACCCTCATAGCGGCGGGGAAGCTCCGCCCGGACTGCGCGGACATACGGGTGATAAGGGGCAGCACGACCACGGACTACTATGTCGTTGGGTGCAACAGGACGGACACGGTCGTGCTGTTTGACGCGCCCTACACGGGCGATGCGTACTACCTCTACTACGGAAACCCGGCGGCGTCCAGCGAGGCATCCACGGGCTTCCTCGAGTTTTATGATGGGTTCAGCTACTCCGCGGGAAGTGATGGCTCGCCCACGTGGACGGTCCGCTCCGGGAGCTTTGTGGTGAACTACACCAATGCAAGCATGAGGTACCTGCTGAACTCCACTTCGGAGTCGGCAGCGACTTCCTTCACGCCCTCCGGAAACTTCAGCCTGCTTGCCGAGATTCACGACGGCGGGGGGAAGCCGGGCCTCCTGTATGGATACGCATCAGCAGGGAATTTCTCGGCATACCTGAACGGGAGCCAGATATGGGCAAATGAGAATGGCACATACTCGCAGCTGGGGAGCTTCACCCCCTCATACTTCACGCTCCTCAAGGTAGATGTGCTCGGCTCAAGGGCGAAGATCTATGCAGATGGCGCGTATGTTGGCGAGGTAAATGCGTCAGGCGGGGCGGTGGGTGTCTATGCGCGGCCGGGCACGGCGGCGGCAAGCTTTGACGAGTTCATGGTATTCAAGACGGGAGGGATAGGCTGGACCCTGGGAGGCGAGGAATCGAGGCCGGCGCTTGTCGTGGAGTTCCTGGGCTCGGAATCTGCCAATATGAGGACCCTGGTGGCATACCTCGATGACGATGAGCACACGGTGAAGCTCAGCCTCGAGCCCTCATCGCAGGACCTCCTTGCAAGCAGCGGGAAGGCGGAGCTCTCGTGGGCAACCCTCCGCTTCAACTCAACGGGGTACTCCATCAACGGCGAGTTCGTGCAGATTGATGCCGACAGCTTCAACTACACGAATGGCGCATACAGGATTGACCTCGAGTATGTGAAGACCACCAAGAACTACAAGAGGTGGCATATTGTCCAGGCCTTCAAGAACTTCAAGGCGCTCAAGCACATTGTGTTCATAACTGCAAACCAGACGGGCAATTACTCCGCGGGCGTCCTTCCCTGGTCGGGCTGCACGAGCTACTACTCCATCAGCGGGAGCAAGTCCTGCTCGTCGAGCATGCACGCCTCTGCAGGCAGGTTCTCCGTGGGGAATTACGAGATATGCGGGCTGCACTGGGGAGAAAGCTCGCCCCTGAAGATATACGACAACCTGTCAGTGAGCGCGAAGGGCTACGGGAAAAAGATCTTCTGGCAGTCCTATGACGGGTGCGAGAAGTTCACGCAGGAGGTGGAGGGGTACTGCGGGACGGATTACTCGAACTGCACGGCAGGCTCGGTCGTCCCCGCGCAGGTGCTCTTCTATGTGGCGGACCGGCCGGGGGCGCTCGGGAGGATCGAGCTCCCCTCCGGGCTCAACTGCTCAATAAACGGGAACCCGGTCAGCGAGCTCATTGACACGTCCATAATAAACAAGGGCCTGAACGAGCTGAAGTGCTATGGCACCTCGAACCTGACCCGCTTCAGGCTCTACCT
>WAMX01000023.1 GCA_015522095.1 Nanobdellati archaeon
GCAATGGGCTGCAGGGTGCTTGCATACAGCCGCCATCCCAGGGAGGACCTGGTCAGGAAGGGTGTGGAGTTTGTGGGGCTCGAGGAGCTGCTCCGCCGTTCCGACATAGTAACCCTGCACCTGCCGCTTACGGACGAAACCCGCCACATCATCAACTCCCGCAACATCTCCCTCCTCAGGCCCGGCTCCGTGCTGATAAACACGGCCCGCGGTGCCCTCGTGGAGACTAAGGCGCTTCTGGGGCCGGACATATATGGGGGGCTCGACACGGTTGAGGGAGAGGCCCTGCTGAAGAGGGAGGTTGACCTCCTAAAGGGCGGAATCAGCGCGGAAGAGATGCGCAGCCGGCTGGAGGCAGACCTGCTGATAAAGGACGAGCGCTTCATAGTCACGCCCCACGTGGCATACAACACCGAGGAGGCCGTCCTCCGCATCCTTTCCTCCACGGTGGACAAGATAGATGCAATACTTAAAGGCAGGACGCCGGAAAACAGGGTGGTATGATGTTCGAGTTCACATTCCTCGGCACGGGCGCCATGAAGCCAACTCTGAAGCGATTCACGAGCTCCCTGCTCATACGCTACCGCGGCGAGGTCATAATGATGGATGCGGGCGAGGGCATACAGATGCGCGCCTACCAGAGCGGCTTCTCCCCTATGAAAATAGACCGCATCTTCATCACCCACTTCCACGGCGACCACTTCTACGGGCTGCCGGGGATGATATTCACGATGGCGAAGTCCGGGCGCGACAGGCCCCTGACCATATACGGGCCGAGGAGGGCGGGGGAGTTTGTGGAGCAGCTTCTGTCTGTGGGCTATGGCAGGGTTCCCTTCAAGCTCAATATTGAGGAGCTCTCCCCTGGCTCGACCGTTGAGGGCGATGGCTACGAGGTGAGGGCATTCAGGACGGACCACGGCCCCCCCTCACTTGGCTATGTCTTCAAGGAAGCCGACAGCTACAATGTTGACAGGGCCAAGATGGAGGAGCACGGACTCAAGCCCCACCCGAAGTTCAGGCTGCTCAAGGAGGGAAAGGAGATAGAGCTCAAGGGTATGGTGCTCAGGCCGGAGGAGTGGCTGGTTCCCGTGCCGGGCGATTCCCTGGTGTACACGGGCGACACGCGCCCCTCCCCGCGGGTGGTGGAGGCTGCGGAGGGTGCCACGGCGCTTGTGCACGAGTCAACCTACCTCCACGGCGATGTGCAGGATGACCGCGGCCACAGCACCGCACAGGAGGCGGCAATGCTTGCGAGGGATGCGGGCGTGAAGGCCCTCTTCCTCACGCATATCTCCCCCCGCTACCGGGACGCCTCGCCCCTTCTGGAGCAGGCCCGCGCCATCTTCGCAAACACTTATTTACCCTCTGACCTTACAAAAGTCATTGTGAAAAAGGGAGAAATGGAGGTCTCTGATTGAAGGTTCGGAAGGTGCTTTATGATATTGCCTGGGCGTTTGCGGTGGCAATGATCATACGGCTGGTCTTTGGGTTCCTGCTCGGCACGAGCTTCCCGTTCGTGGCGGTGATGAGCAGCAGCATGACGCACGACCAGTATGCCGTTCCGAACTACTACTCCTGGATGTATGACCACGGGTTTACCCGGCAGCAGCTCGACAGCTTCCCCTTCCGCGACGGCTTCAACAAGGGCGATGCCCTGGTCATAGGCTCGCCCAGCGACATCAGGCCCGGTGATGTCGTGGTTTATGTGAACCCCTCGCTTGGCTATGCCATAATACACCGCGTGGTGGAAGTCACGCCCGACGGCTATGTCACGAAGGGAGATCGCAACCCCGCTCCGGACCCCTGGCTCGTCAAAAGGGGGTGGGTTAAGGGCAAGGCAGTGCTGCTCATTCCCCTGCTCGGCTGGGTGCGGGTGGTCCCCACGGAGCTCATATCGCGCCTGCTCTCTATATTTGCTTGATTTCCAGCTCAGGCTCGCGGAAATCCACAAGGACCTTCTTGTTTGTCACGAGGACGAGCCCGCGCCTCATGCACTGTGCCGCCACAAGCGCCTCATCGATCCCGAGGTCCTTTCCCTCCGCCTTCAGCCGCCCGAGTATCTCGCCTGCCTTCTCGGCATCTTCCCGGGTCACCTCAAGGATCTTAAACCCCCTTAACAGCGAGCGGAGCTGGGAGGTCTTGAAAATTCTCTTCTTTGTCAGGTATGTGTCGAGCCCCACAAGTGCCGCAACAACATTTGCGCCAGTGTAAAAATCCCTGTAAGTCTCAACAAGGGACAGGACATTCCTCCCCCCTGACAGGAGCGCCATAAACGCGGTTATATCAAAATATGCGGCCTTTTGCAACTCTCCACACCTCCTGCAGGAATCTCTGGGCTTCTTTGCTCGCCTTGTCGCTTAAAATCCCGAAAAACCCGCGAATCTGGGCCCTTCGCAGCTCCACATCATTCTTCACGAGCTTTTCAAGAAGGTCTGAGAAGCTGGTCTGCCCCTTAAGCTCCTTCAGCCTCTCGTAGAGCTCCTCTCTTATCATAATATTCTTCACAAAGATTATGTGTGTTCCAAATATATATTGTTTGTGTATCTCACACAGGTTATCTTGTGTCCTTTTGCGTAATAATACAGAGTATTATCTGTTTAAATACTACCTGAACTTGGAAGTGGTAAACAGAAAATCGACAGCTATCTCCTCTTTATAAAGAAAATGCTGAAAGGATATATACTAAAATCGACAATAAGTAACTAGGAGCGGCTGTAACAGCCACTCCTGCCGAAGACCCTTTAGGCGAACGCCGAAAGGGAGGGAGGAAAAACCTATAAACAGACAAGAGGGTGAGAAAATATGCAGGACATAAAAGGAAAAATTAAGGTGGCAGCTGCGGCAGTTGCCGGCACCCTTATGCTGGGTGCCACAATGGCAGGTGCTGTGGCGGCAGACCTTAGTGGACTGCCCGGCCCATTTGTCCAGAACAACCAGTTCAAGGGACAGATAGTGGTGGGCGAAAATGCAAAGGTTGCCGACGTTATCGCGGCAGCACAGGTTGCAGCAGCTTTCGGTGAGTACCTTGTGAGCGGCAGTGCTAGCGGTGGTTCCGCATCGTCTGACACGGCCTTTACTGACGACTATGCCGTGGGGCAGCAGATTGCAAAGACAATGACCTCTGCCACATACCCGAAGCTCCTCAGCTTCGACGAGGTCAGCTTCACTGGTGCAGACGGTTCCAGCCACAAGGTCAAGTACGCGGAGTACGTGCAGGTCAGCGGCGTTGATGTCGTGACCGGTGCAGACCTCTCGACAGCCAGCGACTACTACGACAAGACTGCCAAGCTCTTCCTGAAGGTTGACAATACCGACACGGTCAAGTACTACATTGACTTCAAGAACAACGAGATTAACAACAACACGGTCAGCTCTGACAAGTCCGTGAAGATAAACTTCCTCGGCCAGGAGCTTGAGATAACCAAGGTCGAGAGCAACAAGATAACCGTCAGGACTGGTTCCAAGTACACCGCTGGCGAGGGCGACACCGTTACCTGGAATGGAAACACCATCAAGGTGAACTCCGTCTACAAGAACAGCGATGGCACCTATGGTGCAGTCTTCGAGATAAACGGCGCCTCCGTGAGCATTGACTCTGGAAGCAAGGACAAGGTGGGCGATGTTGAGGTCAATGTCGCCAAGATAAACGTGCCGTGGGACGCTTCTGCTGGTTCTCCCACCGTGGAGTTCTACGCTGGCACCGAGACCGGCAAGACATACACCAATGGCGACGAGTACATTGGCGAGAGTTCCAGCCACCCCGCGTGGAAGTGGGTAATAACCACTGCGACCTCTGGTGGTGACCTGTACCTCGACAGCCTTGGCGTCATTGCGACCGCGAAGGACTCCCTGACATCCAGCTATTCCGAGCAGAAGCCCATTGAGGAAGGCAACGCGCTCCAGTTCCCTGGAGGCTCCGACATAGTGCTGAAGGCTGTTGGCCACACTGTCACGGACAAGGTTACCTACACGGTTGAGGAGTCTGCCCAGGATGTGATAATCACATCCAGTTCGTCCGTGGGCATCAACGACGGAAGCGACTATGTGGACAAGCTGACCTTCCGTTTCAACGGAACGGACATGAGTACAGTGTATATTGGTTACACTGACCCGGTTACAGACGAGCTGACCTGGACACTTAAGACAGCAAATGTTGCTGACTCAAAGGCGTCCGACACGGAGTGGCTTACCTGGTACTTCACTATTGGTGATAACGAAAACGACGTCAGGCTTGGGCTGTACGCGCTTAATGGAACAACTGATGTCTACGACGCTCTGGTGCTTAACTTCACCTACGACACCGGCTCAGGAAGCAATGTGGAAACCGCTACGATAAACCTTACCAGGAGCGGAAGCAACGTGTACCTTGGTGACGCTACAGACGACGACTCCGGCGAGCTTATCCTGACCAACTACGGCGCGGTTGGCAGTGCGAAGTACGACATCGTGAACAAGTACGGCGCCAAGTTCCTTGCTGGCGATGGCACCAAGACTGTCCAGGTTGAGATACCCAAGAGCCAGGACAAGCTCAAGGTGCTCATTGGCAAGGACACTGGAGACGTCACAACGACCACCGTGACCCTGACCCGCACCGCACTGAACAGCGCGGTTGCCGTGCTCGACAGCGAGGCCACGACCGATGGCAGCATGCCTCTGGTGGTGGTTGGTGGTCCGTACGCCAACAGCGTGGCTGCGTCCATCCTCGGAACTGACAGCGCGACTGTCCAGGACTACTTCGGCTATGATGCCACTGCCGACAAGGGCAAGGGTGTCATAGAGTTCCGCGAGGGTGAGAGCGCAGTTGGCGGCGCCGATGTGCTCATCGTGGCCGGTTGGTCCGCAACCGACACGAGGGCAGCCGGTTACCTGCTGGGTCAGTACCTCAGCGGCGCTAAGAGCCTGAGTGACCTCAGCGGGAAGACCAAGGTCATCCTGACCGCTACCGGCGCAACCAGCGTGACCGACATCCAGACCGAATAAACGAGGACAACCTCCTCTTTTCTTTTTTATTCTCATTTCTCAACACTTCTTTAAACCCCCGCAGATTTCCATAAAGTGCTCAAGA
>WAMX01000024.1 GCA_015522095.1 Nanobdellati archaeon
ATCGCGCCCCTCGAAAAGTGGGGTATTTTCCGGTCCTTCTTGACTTCCTGTGCCACAAAGCGGGCAATCGTCTCCCTGTTCTCAGGAGTGTCAGGCATGGTGTCGTTCATGAACACCTCATACCCGTAACCCTGGATGCGGCTGCGCAGGGCGGGGTTTATGTGCTTTATGGTCTCTATGTTCCCTGCGGCCACAAGGACGAAATCGCAGGGCGCGGGCGTGGTGCGCACCATTGCCCCGGCAGAGCGCTCGCTCCGCCCCGTGATGGGATACTTCTTCTCCTGCATTGCGGTCAGCAGCTCAACCTGCATCTTCTGGCTGAGCGTCGCAATCTCGTCTATGAAGAGCACTCCCTTATGCGCCTTGTGTATGGCACCCGGCTCAACGCGCTCGTGCGCGGGCGTCTCCAGCCCTCCCGACTGGAAGGGATCGTGGCGCACATCGCCAAGCAGGGCACCCTCGTGGGCGCCAGTGGCATCCACAAATGGCGGCGTATCAAGGGGCTTGTGCCGTATGAGGAGCTTGGGCACGAGGAGGACCCTGTTCGACTTGGTCTGCTGCCCGATAATCATGAGGAACGCCGCGGCAATTATCCCGCTGAAGAGCGCCTGGGGAACCCTCAGTATGAAGGTGTAATAGATGGTTATCAGGACAATCCCTACCATCAGCAGGGTGAGCAGGGTGTTCTTTGCACCCGAGAGCGCGCGTGCCCTCTCGCGGTACTGCTTGACTATGGAGTATCCGAAGCCGGCAGGGAAGGACTTGATGATGGGCTCGTTCTCATTCTCGGGGTTGGGAAATGCCACAACATCCTCCAGCGCTTCCTGCGGAAGGAGCTCGCTCATGCCCTGTGCGAGCATGCTCTTGCCCGTCCCGGGCTCGCCAATCAGCAGGACGTGCCTTCCCTGAAGGGCTGCCCGCTTTATCACCTCAACTGCCTTCTCCTGGCCTATGACCTGGTCTATGGTGCGCCTGGGCACCTTTATCCTGGCCGTGGTCTCCGGGATACTGCTTTTCTTCGCGGGCACAGTTTCCCTAAAATGGTCGTTTTATAACTCATTCCCTGATATGTTAGCATCGTGGAGTAAGGAATATAAATGCGCGGGGCACTTCCTTGAATGAGGGAGTCGTGGGAGACTGTTGGGATTGAGGAATTTGCCCGCCAGTACCTTGACCACGATGGCAGATACATAATGAAGGTTGCAGGGGAGGCCGTGGAGGTGGCGAAAAGGATAAAGCGAGAGGTGCCGGAGCTTTCAGAGGTCGCCGGCGAGATCTGGAAGGATATTGGAAGCGCGGTAACAATATATATGGCAGACAGGAGGGAAGCCCTGCCGCAGATGGCCGCAGCGCAGGAAGCCGCGGGCATCTCATACACCAAGGAATACTTGAAAGAGGGTCTCAGGAATGGCTGGCTGAAGGACGAGCTTATGATGACCCTGGAAGGGCTGAGCAGGATGGATGCGGGGATGATGAATGTTCCCGTGCAGCTGCTCGATATATGCCTGCAGTATGTGACATACCTCAACATATCTTACAAGGTAAGATACATTCTGAACGCTTACCATCTGTCCAGGAGGACAGAAATATAAACTTCCAGGGGAAGGTGTTATGTGCTTGATGGCGATGGTTTTGCCTCAGAGATTTCACCCCACGGGTACTCCCGCTTTCTGATGGACCTTGGCCACCGCAGGAGGGTGATGGAGCTCTCGAAGCTCGGGCCGGAAATGCTTGAAAGGACCCTGAGGGAGCTTCCCCGCGCCATGCGGGAGGAATTCTTCAGGAGAGCCCCCCTCAAGAAGCTTGCGGAGTTCTTTGAGGTCATAAGGGACAAGTCTGCCGTGAAATTCATACAGGAGGTTCCTGCCCCGAGGGCGAGGAGAATCCTCAACCGGCTGAGCAGGGAGAAGAGGGAGCTGGTGGAAGAGCTGATGAATTACCCGGCGGAGAGTGCCGGGAGGCTGATGACAACCCAGATATTCAGGTTCCAGAGGGGCACTCCCGTTGAGAAGGTCCTCCGCAGGATAGCCGCGGATGTGCCCGATGTTGTGTATGTCGTGGACGGGGAGCAGTTCTTCGGGCAGGTTAAGACAAAGATGCTCGCCTTCATGAAGGGGAAGCGGCTGGA
>WAMX01000025.1 GCA_015522095.1 Nanobdellati archaeon
CTTCCTCCCTGTCCACGAGCACGAATGCGACATCGGCCTTCCTCGTGCGCGCCTTTTCAAGGAGACCCTTCTCAAGGGGCCCGAATTCCCTGTACACCTTCAGCCTGCTCCCCGGCCTCACCGTGAAGCTGTGACTCCCCCTCGCATCCTCCGGCCCTTCAACAATCTCGCCCGTGAGCCGGAGCGAGGCATCATACTCCTTGAACCCGACCTTCTCCACCCTTATCTTGAGCGTCATTTTCTTCCGCTCGGCCTCCGACCTCTCCCCTATTTCCTTCCTGACCTTGCGGAAGGTCTGCATCTTCACGAGGTCCCCCGGCCTCACGAGCTCCGAAAGGAGCCACAGATCATCGAGATTCTCCGGAGAAAGCTCCGCACCCTCCTTAAACCAGCTCACCCGCACGGGAAGCTTAGCTCGCTACTTTTAAATACTAAGCGCACCCTTCCTTTTTGTGAAAGGCTTTGGCGTGCCCGAGCTCGTCATAGTGGCGGGCCTTATGCTCGTGCTTCTCGCGGGCTTTGTTCCCTCCGGGACAATTGAGAAGCAGAAGGAAAACCTCCTCTTCAGCCAGAAGGTTGGCGCCCTTGGCGCCGGCACATATGACTACAAGCACATCCCCCTTGCCGATGAGCTGCTCCTGTCAAAGGGAATTGAGGGGACTCCCCTCTACGAGCAGGCGGGGCCCCTTGAGGTTGCAAGGGGCGTGATTACCTCCGAGGAGCACCTCCTCAACTTCAATATCCCCGAGAGCACGGTTTCCCAGCTCGATTCCCTTTCCCTTTCCTTCGATGTACTTGAGACGAACAGGTACGGCCCCCTCAAGGTCGAGCTGAACGGCCACGAGGTGGTTTCCGAATACCTTTCCCCCGGGGACTTCAGGGTCACGCTCCCCCTTGAATACATAAGGCCCGGGGAGAACTCCGTCCGCATACTCGCCGGCTCCTCAGGATGGCGGCTCTGGTCCCCCACTTACTACGTCATCAAGAATGTCCGCATAAAGGAGGCCATAACTCCCGAGGAGGAGAGGACCTTCAGCTTCCAGCTCAGCGAGGAGGAGCTGAACTCCCTCGACAAGGTCAGGATTGCCATCGGGTCCATCGATGCCTCCCTTGAGGGGGACCTCGCAATAATCCTCAACGGTGAGCGCATAGTCTTTGAGGGAATCCCGGGAAGGGCGACCTTCAGCCCCACCTTCTCCTCGGGGCTGAGGCAGAACAACACGATAACCTTCAAGCTGCTTGAGGACGGGAGCTATGCAATGAGGAATGTCAAGCTCGTGCTTTTCCTCCTCAAGGGCGGCAGGGGAGGCTTTTCAAAGGAGTTTCACATCTCTGAGGAAGACCTTGCGCTCATGCGCGAGGGGAAGGAAGAGGGAGTGGTGGAGCTTGAGGTAAAGTCCACCGATGACGCGCCCCTCAGGGTTGTGCTCGAGGGCGAGGTTCCGCGCACCCTCTACGAGGGCACTCCTGAAAGGGGAACGCTCGTGCTCCGATTTTCCGGCTCTGAGGCCACAACCACAAACACTCTCCGCATCTCAAGCGCCGGTGACTACTACCTTGGCGATGTTTCTGTCAAGCTGGTGATGAAATGAAGGCGTACCTTGCCCTGCTTGCTCTTGTGTTCTTCATGGGCTGCACCAACTCGAGCCCCCCTGCGGGAGGGGACCGGCCCTCCAGGGTCACGGCTGAGCTGGCTTCCGTGGAGGTGCCCGGCACCATCGCCAGGGAGGACGGCACCGTCAGGGCATCATTTTCTTTCGAGGCGGAGGAGGACGTTGATGATGTGACCGCGAAGTTCTGGGACCTCGGCGATTTCCTTAGCGGCTCTTGTGATAGCACCCTGGAGCTTGGAGAGGTGGGGGCGGGCCAGCGTGCGACCAGGACCTGCACCCTCCGCGTTGAGGATGTCCCCCTCGAGGATGTTGAGCAGAAGCTCGACTACCTCTTCAAGTACAGGGTCAAGAAGTACACGCTCCAGCTGCCGCTGAGGATTGTTGCCTCGGAGGAGTATTCCGGCGACGGGCCCCCCGTGGAGGAGTCATTTAGCGCCGGCGCCGTGAGTCTCGACCCGGGAGAGGTTGAGGAAAGGGGCGCGGCCGTGGTTGTCCTTGATTTAAGCGGGGGGGACTTTGCAACGGGCGAGGACTGCGGGTGCAGCATTGAGAAGGTCACCTTCCGCATACCGAGCAGCCTCTCCGTCAGGGGGCTTGATGACTGGTATCGCCGCTCGTGCGGAACGAATTTTGTCTGCTATGAAAAGGAGGGGCTCCAGCCCTTCTCCGATTCCTTTGAGCTTGAGACTCCCGGGGTCGCGAGGAGCAGGACCGTGTATATAGGTCTTGAGGTGGAAGGGGTCTGGAAAAAGGTCGAGGGCTCGGTCTCCACCACCATACTCTCGCCCGGCTCATAGGAACGCTTCTTCCACTCCCTCAGCCTTCTCGGCATCCATGCTTTCCTCGTACCGCCTTGCCTCTTCCTCAAGGTCGGAGAACTTCTTTTCCCAGCTCTCCCTCTGACGGACCTTTATGAACACGGGATACCTCACAGCTTCCCCCACCACGAGCGCCTCCCCAACCTGAAGGCTCGTCAGCGACTTGAGCGTCTTCTGGGTGATCCCCTCGCTGCTCTCGCCGATGTGCTTCAGGTCGTAGGGGTTGGTCACGCGCATTATTATGTGGGTGTTGCACTGGCTGAGAACGGTGGTGCTCAGCTTTATGGGCCTCTGCGATATGACCACGAGGGAGCACAGGAATTTCCGCCCCTCCCTTGCAATGGTCTCAAACATCCACTTTGTCGGGACTTCCTGCTCCCCTTCGGGAATGAAGTTGTGCGCCTCTTCAAGGAAGATTGTGAGGGGAGCAACTTCCCCGCGCCTCCTCATGCCGAACAGCTCCTTCGTGACCCAGAGGACTATCAGGTCCCTCACGCGCGTGCTGAGGTAGTTTGAAAGGTCGAAGACCACGAGCCTGCCGGGCCGCACGAGCTCCTTCAGCAGGTGATGCTCCTCCTTCTCCCCTTCGTTTCGGGTGATTATGTCCTCCTGCCGGGCGAATATGCGCTGCGAGTGGAGCTCCATGAGCCACCTGTAAAGCGCCTTTTTCGTCTTGTCTGCCATTTTCCTTGCCAGGACCTCCTCCGCCAGCTCCCTGAAATCGTAGAGCTGGCCCTCAAGCTCGCGTATCACCTTGTCAAGCTCCGCCACCTGCACCGCGCTCAGGCTGGTGAAGGCGCTTATCTCGCGGGCCGTGAGCCTGGGCACGGGTATCCTTATGTCCACAACATTCACCGCGCTCCCGGAGAAATCCTTCACGCCGGCTGGCGGCTTCTCCGCGAACCCCGTGTATTCCCCGTGGGTGTCAAAGATTACAACGGCCACCCTCCCGTCCTCCTTTTTCCTCTTGAGGAGCTCCTCGACGAGCACGCTTGTAAGGTAGCTCTTCCCCGAGCCGGACATCGCAAGTATTGCAAGGTGCTTCTGGAAGGTCTTTGTGAGCGAAAGCCTCACGGGCACGGAATGGTGGAGGACCTGCCCTATGTGAATGCCCCTCTCCCTGAAACCCAGGAACTTCGAAAGGACCTCACCCTCAATGGTCTGGACCATATCGCCGGGGCTCGGGGGCACGGTGGGTCGGAGCACCTGCCCGCTGCTTATCACGCCCAGCGGCATCGCCTCCGCTATCAGGAATTCCCATTCATCAACGTGGAAGAGCTGCTCGAGGTTGTCCGCCTCCACGACCGTTTCCGGATTTGCGTAGTAGCGGTTGGTCTTGATTATGTTCTCGACCATGGCAACCATCGTGCCCTCCTCCGTGCTGACCCTAACAAACTGGTCCTTGCTTATCTTCTTCCCCTTAGCAATGGCGAATGCAAAGAAACTCGGGCTCGGGCCATCCGGAGTTGATATGACCTTGCCTATGTCCACCTGATAACTCCTGCCCGCATTTTATAAAGGTCTATTCTCCCTCCGCAGGTCCATGAGCATGGGCGAGCGGTGCCTTGAGGATATTGCACGCTGGATGAACGCAATGTAATTTTTCCTGAGCTTTGCGCGCAGGTCCGCTTCCACCAGCACTGAGGGGAGCCCGTATCTCGGGAACGCCGCGATGCTGTACACGAGCCTGGCCACCTCATCCACATCCTTCCCCGGCTCCCCCGATATGAACTCCACCCTTATGGGGCGGTCGTACCTGGCGGATTTTATGTAAAATCCGTAGACATCATTCCTGTAGCTCAGGTCCTGTATGTTCGAGATTTTGAAGAGGAGCGTCCGCTCGCCCGTTTCCAGGGTGTCAAAGAGGAGCGCCGTGTCGCGGAAGCTGCTCACACCCTCAAGCCGCCCATCAACCTTCTCAAGCAGCTTTGAGAAGTAATTGCTCCTGCTGTCCTCCACCACGCCCACCAGCCGGGTCCCCGCCTCCCTGCACTTCTTCTCGAGGGTGTTGTAGAGCCTCACAATCTCCATATACTTCTTCTTTAGTTCGGAGCCCTTCGCGACCCGCGTGCTTGGGTGAGGATACAGCGGGCCATCAAGAAGCAGGAAATCTACCTTCCCTGCCAGCTCAATTGCCTTTCCAATCTCCACGCCCATGCGGTAGAGTGATGCAACCGTGACGAGCTCCCCCTCGTGCTCCGCGCTCACCCACCTCACGAGGGGAACCTTCTGTGAATTGATTTCCGTGCCCACAACCTTCCCGTTCCTGTACTCGAAGATCACACCCACTGCCCTCGTCATCACTATGTCCACGCCGTGGAAACTCTTTGCGAGAAGCCCTCCATCGACGCCCCCCACCCTTCCGCTCACCTTTACCTTCTCCACGGGGTTTATCACGGCGTCCTTCGTGAGATTCCCTATCCTGAACCTGCGGTCCTTTATCTCCTTTATAACGGACACCATCTGCCGCCTTCTCCCTTCAAGCTCCTGTATCCTTCCCCCTATTTCCCCGAGGGCGGCTTTGAGCGAGGAGATTTCCACTATATCACTTCCTCTTCCACCGGGGGCCTGCCCGTTCCCCTTATCCTTGGAAGGAGGAATTTCCAGAACGCAAATGCGGAGCCGGCAAGGACAAGCAGCGCGGCTATCAGGCGGTAGTTCGGCCCCCCCTGCTTCTCCTCCCGCGAGAGTATCTTGCTGGCGGCATTGAGCTTTATCTTCGCGGTGCTTATCTTGCCCTGCGAGAGGTATCTTTCCGCATCCTCAAGGGTGTCCATTACGAGCCGGTAATTCTCCGCCGAGAGCGTGCCGCCCTCCTTCTTCGACTCCGCAAGCCTCCTGTAGGAGTTCACCCTCTCAAGAAGCGCGGGGGTTTCAGTGTCCACCTTTATGTCGAAGCCCTTGCGCGCCGTGTAGTCCGGGAAGCTCTCCGAGGTGACCCGCAGGTCCACGCCCTCATACCTGTCAGAGCTCTCGGGCGCCATCACCCTCAGCCTTATTATGCCCTTCCCATCCTCCGTCACCACCTTATCGGGCCCCTCCACCCACTCCGGGCCGTCAAGTTCCACGTGGAAGGTGTCATCCAGCCCGCCTGTCCGGAGGGTTATGTTTATCCAGCTCTCCTGATTCGGCATCACGGCGTAGAGGCTGCTCGCGGAGAGCTGGGGGTCCAGCTTTCCCACGGAAACTGTGAGCGGGAACTGGATGGTGTATGTCCTTGACCTGAGCTCTATGTACGTCGAGAGCTCATCCTCCATAAACTCATCAGGCCTTATGCGGAGGTTTACCGTCTTGACCGCTCCCGCCCTCAGGTAAACCTCCTCAGGGATCTTTATGATGTCCGTGCCGGGGACTATGCCTATCACGAAGTCCTCCGGCGCGTTGTTTTTCAGCTTGAATGAGTATTCCGTCGTGTCGCCCGCAATCGCCTTCAGCTCGGTCGGCCCTATGAGCTCGAACATCTTTGCCCCTTCCACGTCCACCTGAATCTCTGCCTCCTTTGACTGGAGCGTGTTTGCATCGGTGAGTCCGACACTGAGCCTGACGCCCTCCACGCTGTAGCAGTCCTCTGACATCCGCGAGCCAACCTCCTGCAGGGTTGCGTCAATGTCCAGAATCTTCAGGTAAAGGTTCTCCCTGAGGCTCGCGAGATACTCTGAAGACCTTGAACTGTTGATGGCCTCGACATACCTGTCTATCCACTGCTCAAGCGAGTCCGCCTGGGAAAAGAGCCTCTGCGAGTTTGTGGAGGTCATCTTCAGCTTCTCAATGTCCACCATCTCCCCTATCCTCTCCAGCTCCTGCACCTTCCCCTTATCAGAGCTTATCTCATATGTGAGCTTTGCGAGCATGAGCACCTTCCTCCCCGCGTTGAACCCCATGGCGTCCTCGTTCTGGAAGGCACAGGCGCTCCCTGCCGTGAATTCAATGTCCCTGGTCGATATCTCACCGACCTCCGCCTCGAAGTTTCCCACGCCACCCGTGATCAGGATTGCAGGCTCCGTGTACGTGTAGTAGAATATGCTGGGGTTCACGGTCCCCGAGGAAGCGACCGTGAGGTTGAATTTGTTGGCACTGTATGCGCTGATGGATGAGATTCCCGAAATCTGCGGGACGATGACTGTGTAGCCCTTGGGCACGAGCTCCAGGCGGTACTCCTTGACCCTCCCCGTTTCCTTGGAAGTGACGTTTATGGAGAGCACCTCCTCGCCGACCTGATACTGGTACACCTCGTAATGTAGGGTGATATCCTTGCTTTCCCCCCTGGAGAGCGAGCCGGGGCTCGTCACGGTGACCACCCAGTTCTCGGGCACACTCACATTCACGTAGTAGCTGTCCGCAAGGTATCCCGTGTTCCTGAGGGTAAGCCGGATGTCGTAGCTTTCTCCCGGCAGGAACTCCTTCTTCTCCGGCGTTTCGAGCTCGAAATCGTAGAACTCAAAGAGATTGTGAACCTCGAAGTGGGAGGCCGTCTCATTCTCCGCGACAACATACACCGTGTACCTGCCCGCGGAGACATCACTGCTGTTGTATTCCCTGAGGCTTTCAAGCTCCGTCTCTCCCTGGCTCGCCGTTGTGAACCGGACCTCTTCGAGCTCCGTTCCGGAAAAAACGGCGATGAACACATTCTCCACGGGCTCCACCCCATCATTTGTGAGCGTGTACACGAACCGGTGGGTGGAGGGGTCAAACTTCACGGCGGAGCTGAGGGGCATGCGGACGTCCCCCTTCCTGTGCCACGACTTCAGCCCCCATCCCGCGAGCTCGCAGCGAGGCTCGCCTCCAGTGGAATTGCCCACGACCCTCATCTCAAGCGAGTTCTCCGAGAATTCAAATGGCACGAAGAAGGTGTAATTCACGCCCGCCCTCAGGAGGTAGTCGGGGAAGGGGAAGCCGGGAATCAGGGGCTTCAAATCGCCTGCAAACTTTATGTATGAGTAATTCCTGAGGTATTTCAGGTAATCCGTCCTTGGCTCCACCCTGAGGACGAGCATCCCGGTGGATGTGCGGTATTCCGAGGCATTCCAGTACACCACAAAATCCACGAGCTCATCATCGGTGCACCTGTCCTCCCAGTTCCTGTTCCACGTGTATGTGTATGCGAATGCTGGCAGGAGCAGCATCGCCGCCAGTATCAGGTTCCTCATCTCAACCGCCTTGCGCTCATCCGGGCGAGCAGAGCATCAAGCTGTATCAGCTCGTTCGCCCCCTCAAGTATGCGAAAATCTACCTCTCCGAGGATATTTATGAGCTCTGCTTTCTCTCCCTCGGGGATGTCCATGCCCACGACTGCGCGGTGAATCTCCCTCAGCAGCACATCCCCGCTGACGCCCTTGTCCACCAGCAGTCCCAGCACCCTCTTCCTTGCCTCGCTGAATTTCCCGTCCAGCGCGAGCCTGACCAGCTCCTCAACCTCGCGGGGCTTCGCCCTCGAGGCAACCTCGTACACCGTGCCCTCCTCGATTTTTTCCCCGCTTGCGGCCGCAGACTGGAGAACATTCAACGCGAAGCGTGCATCTCCTCCCGCAACCTCCACCAGCGCCCTGTATCCGCCCTCCGAGACCTCCAGCCCCTCCCCCTTCGCGACCCTCTCCAGCATGCCGCGCAGGTCGCCCTCTTCAAAGTGCCGGAACCTGAAAACGACCGTCCTGCTCTGGATGGGCTCGATTATCTTGCTGGGGTAGTTGCAGCTTAGTATGAACCGGCACACCGAGCTGAAATTCTCCATCGTGCGGCGCAGCGCCTGCTGCGCATCCTTCGTGAGCGCGTCCGCCTCGTCAAGGAAGATTATCTTGAAGTTCCCGCCTATGGGGCGGGTGCGGGCGAAATCCTTCACCTTCACGCGTATGACATCAATCCCCCTCTCGTCGCTTGCATTCAGCTCGAGGTAATTCTCCTTCCACTGTTCGCCGAAAAGTTCCCTTGCAAGGCAGAGCGCTGCCGTGGTCTTCCCCACGCCGGGCGGCCCCGAAAAGAGCAGGTGGGGAATGGAGCCGTCCTTAACGAATGCCCTGAGCCTCTTTACAATGTGCTCCTGATTGATCATCTCGTCGAGCTTCTTCGGGCGGTATTTCTCCGTCCATATCTGTGAAAAATCCATATTCCTGCCAGCTTCACAAAATTTAAAAGGTTCCCATTACTCACTTAATAGTGGTCGTATGGAAACCGTCAGCTACTTCGGGTATGGCTCCAACACCAGCATTGAGCGCATGGTGGGACGGGTTCTCTCCAGGCTCGAGCAGATTTACTCCGGGGGCGTGCTTGAGCGCAAGAAGCGGGAGTACGAGCGGACAATAAGGGACTCTGCAAGGCTCGCCTTCCTGCCGGGAAAATTCCTTGTCTTCAACAAGGCATCCAAGCAGTATGTCGATGCCCTCCACCCTGAGGGAAAGCACGACAGCGTCCGGGACATGTCCTTCCCAGTTTCCGGCGCGAGCTTTGCCAGCATCGTTGACGCGAACCCCGACAACTACTTCAGGATCATGGACGGGGAGCTCCCTGGAATTCCCCTCCCCTATGTCGTGGGGATGCTCTATGAGCTTCCGGGCGAATACTTCCCCCTCCTGAACAGGAGCGAGGGGGTTTTCCGCCCCGGGGAGAAGGAGCCGCCGGAGTACCTGCGCCGCAGGGATGGCGGCGACTACCTCTGGTTTTCCCACTACTTCCCCGAAGTGCACAGGGTCCACACCTTCGGCGGCGAGTCCGTGGAGGCATACGTGTATGTCGCCAGCCCCGTCTGGGTGGTGAAGGGGTGGCGCCCCCGAAGGGAATATGCCGCCTTCCTGAAGTCCCTGGACGTGGATTATCCCCCCGTCCGGCAGTATCTCGCTCATCTTGAGTTCATCGATGCCCGCGACTTGTGACAACCTTTTAAACCGTAATTCCTTCTCCTCATGTGCGGTACGCCTATCTGCTGATGTTCCTGCTTGTTTCCACCCAGGCCGCCAGCCTGCTTGTGCCCGCAGTGACCTCTCGCGGCCAGGGAATCACCGTGCGGCTTGAGTGCGAGGTGCGGCCGGGCCAGGGCCGCGTGCTCGTGTCCACCGAGCCGCTTGTGGGAGTGGACACGCAGTCCTCCGAGAAGGCGGCCGTTGCATA
>WAMX01000026.1 GCA_015522095.1 Nanobdellati archaeon
GCTGACCAAGTGGAACAATGAGTGGTTTCGGTGACCACGCACATTTACGACAAAAGGGCATACTCCCAAAGTGCCCCAGCCGCGACCCGTGAAATTCCAGGGCCTTCCTGAAGACTGCCTTCGTGTTGCTGAACTTGAGCCGCCCGGCGACCTCGCCAGCGGGTACCCACTCAATTGCGCTGTGCTCCTCCGAGAGGCGCACTTCCCCCTGCCCGGTCTCGCACACGTAGTAGGCGACCTGCTTGCTCACGCGCTCGCCGTCCCGCCGGAAGAAGTAGTGAATGGTCTCGCGGAAGCCGGGCAGGATGATGAGCTCGCTCACGCCCGTCTCCTCCTCAACCTCCCGCCGGAGCGCCTCCTCCTCCATCTCACCCCGCTCAATGTGCCCCTTCGGGAAGCCCCAGTAGCCGCCGGGGTATTTCAGCATCAGCACCCGTCCGCCGCGGAAGATTATGGCGCCCACTGACCTCTCCACGCAGGGGACAAGCACAATTAAATAAAAGCGATTTGTAAGATGGGTATGATTGGCTACATCCTGGCAGGCGCGGGCGTGCTGTTCGTGGCGTATCTCGCCGCCACGTACAACCGCTTCGTAAGCCTGAGAAACGGCATTGAGAACAGCTTCAACCAGATAAGGGTCGCCATGAAAAAGAGAATGGACATGATAAGCCAGCTTGTGGACACGACCAAGGGATACATGAAGTTCGAGAAGGGCGTGCTCACGGATGTCACGCGGATGCGCAACCTCAACCTCGGGGGGGTGAAGGATGTCGAGGAAGCGGAAAGGCTTGCCGGCTCCATATTCGGGCGCCTGCTTGCCGTGGCGGAGAACTACCCCAACCTCAAGGCGGCCGAGACCGTGAAGGAGCTGCAGGGAAGCATAAGGCAGGTGGAGGAAGAGCTCGCGAGGCTGCGCTACCTCTACAATGACCAGGTGCAGACATACAACACGCTTGCGGAGCGCCTTCCGAGCAATATCGTGGCTGCGCTCCTGGGTTTCCGGAAAAAGGAGTATCTCCAGTTCGAGGGAGTCGAAGAGAGGCCTGACACGAGGCTGTAGGCATGGAGGGCAGGAAGCTCGCGGCCATTTTGCTTTTTCCCTTTCTCGCGCTTTATGCGTCGTCCTTCATAGAGCCGGGCTTCCGCGTCACGGACTACCTGCTCAAACTGAACCTGTCGGACAGCGCGCTTGTCACGGAGAGGCTGACATACGAGCTGAAGGGGAGCTTCAGCGAGCTTTACCGCTCATACCGCAAGGACGGGCCGCTCGCCGGCATGGAGCTCGTGGGGTACGAGTGTCCGGAGGGAACGCGCTTCGTGGAAAACGACCTGCCGCTCGAGAGGGAATATGTATGCAGGGGCAGGTACGCGCCCGGGACGTACTCCGTGCAGTTCACATACCGCATACCCTCCCCCTACCGGGGCGGCTTCTTCCTCTGGAACGTGTTTGACCGGTTTGGCTCGGACATTGAGGGCATAGACGTGCGGGCGAACCTCCCCGTGTGGGTAAATCCGGCATCGGAAAGGCTGCCAAAGGGACAGCTCATGCAGGTGATGGCAGGCTACCCCCCTGAGAGGGTCGTGGAAGAATTCACGCGCATCGCCTCCTACAGGGGCTTCATATTCAGCCACGAGGAGGAGCTCGCGCTCGGGCTCCTTGCCATCCAGGCAGCGCTCCTCCTGGCAATTTACCTGAGGTATGGGAGGGAAAGCGAGGTGGCGGCGCCGGAGGTCCTCCACTACAGGCCCTCGGACCGCAGGCCGTATGAGGTTGGCTACCTGTTCACGGGGAAGCCTGGAAGCTTCCCGGAGGAGACCCTCAGGGCAACGCTGCTCGACCTTGCAAGGAGGGGGAAGCTGGAGATTGGCGAGAAGCTCAGGGTGCTGGACAGGAGCGGCCTGGACGAGTTCGAGAAGAGGATTGTTGAGGCGTATGTACGCGAAGGCGAGTTTGATCCCGGGAAATTCAGGGAGGAGCTGAAAAGGATGCCGGAGTGGAAGCGCAGGCAGGTGTACCGGCAGTTCAGCTCACTTGTTTTGCCCACCGAAGGGCTCGAGCGGGAGAGGCGCTCAATCTTTGACCAGAGGGGAAGCTGGCTCGCCCTCCTCACGCTCGGGCTGGGGACGCTGGCATCCCTCAAGCTCGGCACAAAGTACGCCATCATAAACGGGCTGTGGCTCGTGGCGGCATACCTGCTCGATGACTACGTGTTCGGGAGGTACAGCAGGGGCGCGAGGAAGGAGCGGGCGGAGTGGGAGGCGTTCCGAAGGCTGCTATCCGACTACTCGATGATGGAGAAGTATGCGCCAGAGGACACGCGCATGTGGGGGGACTGGCTCGTGTTCGCCACGCTGTTCGGGGTGGCGGACAATGTCGAGA
>WAMX01000027.1 GCA_015522095.1 Nanobdellati archaeon
AGTCTTGTCAAACACAAATATCCTGACCTTGTGGAGCATCTCAAGGGCTTCGGCATTCTTGAAGAGTATGCCATTCTGCGCTCCCAGCCCCGTGCCCATCATCACGGCGGTGGGCGTGGCGAGTCCCATGGCACAGGGGCACGCTATCACGAGCACGGCGATGAGTATTGTCAGGGCGAAGAGGAAACCCTGCTGGAAATACCAGAACGCGAAGGCCGCGGCTGCTATCACCATCACCACGGGGACGAAGTTTGCGGCCACGGCATCTGCGAGCTGCTGGATGGGAGCCTTGGATGCCTGTGCCTCCTCGACCATCCTTATTATCTGCGAGAGCACGGTGCCCTCGCCAACGGCTGTCGCTTTGATTTTGAGGAAGCTGCCCCTGTTGATGGTCGCGCCTATGACCTTGTCGCCTTCCTTCTTCTCCACAGGTATGCTCTCGCCGGTTATCATGGACTCATCCACAACAGAGTGCCCTTCCAGCACCACCCCATCCACCGGAATCTTCTCGCCCGGCTTCACGAGCAGGACATCCCCCTTCCTGACCTCGTCCACAGGGATCTCCATCTCCCTGCCGTTGCGGATGACGCGGGCAGTCTTCGCCCGCAGCCCTATGAGCTTTCTAAGCGCCTCGGAGGTCTTGCCCTTTGTCACGGCCTCGAGATACTTCCCGAGCAGTATGAACACGAGTATGAACGCGGCTATCTCGTAGTAGAGGTCCTCATAGCCGTACCCGTAGCCCATCCATATTGCCACGGTAAGGGCAACGCTGTAGAGGTAGGCGGCGGATGTGCCGAGGAAGACCAGGGAGTCCATGTTGGGGAGCCTCTTCCAGAGGCCCCTTGCTCCCGAGATGTAGAGGTTGAATGCCGCGTATATAACGGGCGTTGTGAGTATGAGCTGAAGCAGTGATTGCAGGCGCGAATCTGCCGGGACGGGAAGGCCGACCATCCAGCCCATGGATATGTAAAGGAGGGGGATGCTGAACGCAAGCGAGAGCAGGAAGCGGCGGCGGAAGTCGCGGATTTCTTCCTCCCGCGCCTCTTTCTCCTGGTCAATGCTCATGGAACCGCTCACTCCATATCCCATGCCCTCTATTGCTTTCTCGAGCGCTGCCCTGTCCAGCTTCTCGGGGTCGTAGCGGATTATTGCGCGCTTGTTGGCGAATTCCACCCTTGCCTCAAGCACGCCATCCATATTTTTCAGACCCTTCTCAATGAGGTTTGAGCAGTGGGTTGAGTGCATCCCTGTAATGCCGAGCACAAGCTCTTCCCCTTCAACAAGCTCGTATCCGAGCTCCCGCACGGCATTCCTCGCCTCTTCAAAGTCCCTGCCCTCCGGCACGGTAATGGTGGCCTTCTTTGTCGCGAAGCTAACGCTCGCCTCGAATCCCCTGCTCTTGAGGCTCTTTTCAATATTCAGCGCACAGCTCGCGCAGTGCATCCCCCTTATCTGCACCTTTTTTTCCATCCTTTCACCTCAATGGCAACACGGTTTCTTCTTGTCCATTTATATCACCTATCTATTTTTAGATAGGTCGGTATATAAAAGTTTTGCAGTGCGGACACCATCTCCGCGCTGACCCTGCTCTCTCCCTTCACCGCCGCCAGCGTGGATATCTGGGTTATCTCCTTCTCCATACTGCGCGAGACGGCTATCCTCTCCCCATCCGCATACCTTTCCACGAACCCGCGGACGGCATCATACTCCCAGGGAATGTAGTTGTTCCTCTCTATGATGTCCTTCACAAGCATCATCGCGTGAGCCCTGTTGCGGGGCGTGTCCCTGACCCCCCTTTCAAGGCGTATGGAATCCATAACCGCCTTGTCCCTCAGTGCCTGGCTCACCTTCTCCGGCGAGTTTGTCGAGCCGATTATCAGCGTGTAGTACCCCGGCAGGTGGTAGCGCTCGTCCACATATATTCCCTGATTGTTCAGGACGCTTGCCAGCGTGCTCTGGGAATCGGGGGAAATCTCTTCCAGGCGCTCAATGGTGATGGCGCGCCCGTATGCGGCGGGGAGGAGTGCCCACCTGAGCCTTCCCTGCGGGGTCTCCCCGTGGCCATCCGAGTGGCCGAGCAGGTCCTCCTTGCTCACATCCCCCTCAATTGCGGGGAACCCGTCCTCTGACGAAACATACAGCCGGGGCGTGCTGTCCGCCCTTCTGGAGAGAAATTTTGTGAAGGCGTATGTCCCGAGGAGGATTGCGGAATACACAATGGCCAGTGAAGCCGAGCTGTATGAGTTTCGGAGTATTATGTCTATGAGTTCCTGCTGTTTCTCCCTGACAATCTCCGAGTCCTTCCATATGTTGTACTGTGCCCTGGCGTTCAGGTATATTGTGTACAGCGAGCCCCCAAGGAATGCCGCAATGGAGCCCCTTGCAAGCCCGTCCTTCAGCCTCCTTATCCTGTTCCTGCGCTCTATCGCCTTCCTGCCTTCCCCTCCCCTGACAACCTTCAGCGACACCGTGTCGCCAAACTCCCGCTCGATTATTATGTCCGGGGGGACTATCCCGTTCTGCTCCATCAGGGAGCTGAGGTCCCTCAGTATTCCCCTGTAAAGCGTCGTCTTCCCCACGCCATAATCCCCCTCAATTATCAGCAGCATGGAGCGAGGCCGTCCGTCCGCGATGTTCTGGACATACTGCCTCACGACACCGTGAATTTCCGTGACCAGTCCGCCTTCCGCACTCCCGAGGAAGTCCGCATAGGGAAACTTCCGGTCCATTGAGGGTATGTCCTCCCACGTTTCCCATTCCCCGTGGCCATCGAGGGTGGCGATGAACGCGGCGTATTCTTCCAGAAAGCCGTCCTTCAATTTACCCACAGCACCTTTCCCTGCGGGATTTTTTAAGCATAACCTCTATATACTCCCTGTGCTCCCCTTTCCGTGAGGATAAGGAGCCTGCTCAAGTTCAACACCCTTCTCCTGCTGAAGAAGGGACCGATACACGGGTATGAGCTTATGAAAGCCCTTGAGAAGGAGCTTGGAAAGGTGAGCACGAGCCAGGTCTATCCCTTCCTGAATGAGCTCGAGAGGCAGGGCTTTGTCACGGTCAAGGAGGTCGGCGGAAGGGAAAAAAAGATTTATGAGCTGACCGATGAGGGGAGCGCGTTTGTGAATGACCTGCTCTCAAGGTTTGAGGAGCTTGTGGAGATTGCCGTGTCGGACAAGCTGAGGAGCTGCTCCTACTGTGGGTGTGTCCTCTATGAGAGCGGCGTGAATGTCGGCGGAAAGTGGTTCTGCTGCGAGAACTGCGCTAAGGCTTCACACCGAGGAGTTTAGCCAGCTCTTCCTTACCAGGCACGCCCGTCGCCTTCAGCTCGCCATCAACGACAAGCCCGGGAGCGGTCATTATCCGGTACTTCTCTATGAGTTCCGGGTGCTCCATGAGATCAACAACTTCGTAGCTCACGCCGAGCTCGTCAAGCATCCTCTCAAGCCGCGCGCAGCTCGTGCAGCCCGGCGTGGTCATGACCTGCACCTTCATTTGCTCACCAGAAACTGCTCCGGGCTCTGCTCGAATGCCCACTTGCACGCGGGAGCGCAGAAGTAGTACTTCTTGCCCCTGTACTCAAGGCTGTCCGCCTTGCCCTCATCAACTTCCATCTTACACACCGGGTCTATTGCCATCTCCTTTCCACCTCCTTAATATCCAGGGCAGTGCCAGCCCTCCTATCGCAACGAGCGGGATGGACCAGGGCGGCAGGATGTCTGCGGCCTCCTCGTGCTCCTCAATATTCCTCATGAGCTCCGACGGCAGCCCCATTGCCTTAACAAGCCCGTTCCATCCCCTGTGCACCACCGTCTGCTCGTAGAACCCGTGCGCCCCTCCAAGCAGGAATATCACGATGCCGAGCACCACGAGGGACCAGCCAATTGCTGACTGCATCTTTGCCCTGTTCTTTGCGAGCTTTGGCGTCACGTTAATTCCCATTATTCCCAGGATTGACAGGAATATCAGGGGGGTGGCGCGCCCTATGCCGTGCACAAGGCCGAGGAGCGCGCCCGTGCCTGCGCCCTTAATCGCTATGTCGCCGAGGAGTATGTAGAAGAGCGGGTTGGGGCATCCGACGCCGGCGTTGCCCAGGAACAGCCCGAGGAGGAAGGCCTTGCTGTAGTCCTTCCGCTTCTCAATGAATCCGGGGGTGCGGGAGTAGGCGGGCATCTCAAGCTTGAAGAGCCCGAGTTCCGAGAGCCCGAACACGAAGGCCACCACACCGCCGACCATGAAGAGTATGCGGCTGAAGAGCCCTGCCTGTTCCATGGCAACATCAAGCCCGAGGACACTCCCCATCGCGCCCACGAACACGCCATAGAGCGCGAGCGTCACGGAGAGCCCGAGCCCGAAGAGCACTGCCATCCAGAAGCCCTTCTTGTAGCCCTTGCCCATACTCAGGGGGACTATCACGAAGACGAGCGGGAGCGTGCACGGCAGGACTATCATTGAGATGCCCGCGACATACGCGAACGCAAGGTCCACGACATCCCGGGACATTGTGAAGAGATAGAACACGCTGAGAGTTATGACTGAAAAAAGGGAAAAAGCAATGGCCGCGAACAGTTTCCTGTCGTTCATCACACCCTCTCCAGTGCAATGTTGTGCAGCCATGCCAGCAGCCAGCCGCCTATTGCGCCGCACAGCGCTCCCCAGAGCAGACCCCACAGGCTCCCCACGAGCGTGGGCGCGTATCCCGGATAAAGGGTCGCAAGTATGTTGAGGAATTCAGGGCTCACCCAGAATGTCCTCAGGTTGGGGAACGCCGTCAGCACGAGCCCCAGCAAGAACACGTATGCGCCCCACAGGGCTCCGAGGGCGACTGCAAGCGCCTTTGGGTTGAGTTTCCCATCCATCAGCAACACCCTCCTTTTTTCTTTCCAAGCTCGGCAACTTCCTTCTCGTATGCGTTCAGGTGCTCTTCGCTGCAGAAGTGCCTCTTGTGCAGCCCTATGTACCCTGGGACCTTCACTCTCCTCTCAATGGGCTCACCTGTCTTCTCGCGGCAGTATGCACATCTCTTTGAAAAGGGCCACACCTGTATCACCTATCATATTTTAGATATGTGTGTATTTAAGCATTGCCTCTGCCATCGCCCCGCGGGCTATATTGTGCAGCAGCTCAGCCTGCTTATGTCGCGGAAGTGGGACTGTGCCGCCAGCTTTATGGCCTCCGAAAGGGTCGGGAAGACGTGCAGTGTGTTGAGCACATCCTCGAGCTTCATCCTGTTCTTCACTATCATTGTTGCCTCATGTATCATTTCGGCGGCCTGCGGTGCGAGCACGTGCACCCCCAGTATCCTGCGGGTCTTGTTGTCCGCCACAATCTTCACAAGCCCGCGCGTGTCGCCGATTATGTGGGCCTTCGGCACGGCATTCATAAAGACTGTGAGGCACCTGCACTCGTGGCTTTTCCGTGCCTCCTCGTCGGTGAGCCCGACGCTTGCCACCTCCGGATCAGAGAACACGACGTGGGGCACCTCTTTCGGGTTCAGCATCATCCTGCCATTGTTGAGCGCGTTTTCCACGGCCATATACCCCTCTCTCGCTGCAACGGTCTCAAGCATGGGCGGGCCGGTGA
>WAMX01000028.1 GCA_015522095.1 Nanobdellati archaeon
CCCTGAACATCCTCATCTTTGAGGTTCCCACCCCATCCATCGGGCTTTTAACTGCCCTCCTGTTCTTCATAAAGTGATAATTGAAGAGCTCAGGGACATACACAAGCACTACCCCATGACCTGGGCACTTCAGGGGGTTTCCCTCCGCATAAAGGGAGGCGAGTTCCTCCTGATAATGGGGCCCAGCGGCTCGGGGAAGAGCACCCTCATGCACATAGCCGGGCTACTTGACCTCCCAACCAAGGGGGAGGTGCGAATAATGGGGAAGCCAGCGCCCCGCGAGGATTCCGCCCGGGCAAGGCTGCGCTCAAAATTCATAGGTTTCGTCTTCCAGGACTTCGGGCTGATAAACAGCCTGAATGTTTATGACAACATTGCGCTCCCCACTCTGTTTGATGGCGGAAAGAGGGATGTGAGGGGCATAGCGAGGGAGCTGGGGATTGAGGACAAGCTGGCGAGCTACCCGAACCAGCTCTCAGGCGGACAGAAGCAGCGCGTGGCGATAGCCCGCGCACTCGTGAATGACCCCAAGCTGGTGTTCGCTGACGAGCCGACCGGCAACCTTGACACCCGGACGGGGGAGAAGGTCATGGAGCTCCTGCGCTCCCTTGTCGACAGGGGAAAGACGGTGGTGGTGGTGACGCACAATCCCGAACACGAGCGCTTTGCGGACCGCATTATCCGCCTCCGCGACGGCAAACTGATATAAATTGCCCTCTTTTCTGCACATATGCGCTACCTGCTTCCGCTGTTCCTGCTCCTGTCCGCATACGCCGTTACCCTCGACTACGGCTCCTACACGACCGCACCATCGCCCCTCGATTCGCAGGGCTATCTCTACATAACCTTCTGCTCCAAGAGCAGCGCCACCCACACCTTCTACTTTTACCCCGCCGGCTTTTCTGTTTCCCCCTCCAGCGTGAAGGTCGATTTCTCAGGGAGTTCAACTTCCCCTGATTGCCGCCAGGTTGTCCTCTTCGCATCCTCGGACAGCCCCGGAATGTACAACCTGATTGTGAAGCAGGGCTCGGACGAGTGGACCCTTCCCGTGCAGTTTGAGAAATCGGAGCCGCTAAACGTTTATCTTTCAAAGTCCGCCCTCCACACGGGCTATGACTCTGCCACCCTCTCAATCTCCGGCGAGGGCCAGGATGTATGGGTGACCGTGGGCGCGTCCGTCGTCGGGCTGAACAAGATATACCGCCCGGACCTGCCCGCCGCAATTCCCCTTGTCTTCCACTTCTCCTCGGCCGGCTTCTACTCCGTGCCGGTCACCATACAGTACACCGTGAACAACCTCACCGTGGTGAAGAACTACACGCTCGGGGTGCGCGTTGAGGAGGCGCCCGTGCGCGTCTCGGGCAACCTCGTTGTGCCCTCGGACGGGTATGCCAACCTCACCTTCAACCTTTCCCTGCCCGAGACAATCTACAGCGGCGTCGTTTCCCTCTCGTCGAAGTGCCTTGAAGGGGGAACTTCCACGGTCGTGGAGAACTTCCTTTCAGGTCCCGTGAGCTTCCGCGTGCGCGGCACCTGTGACCCGGGGCTTTACTCGCTCACAATCTCCGCAGGGGACTTCCAGGTCAGCGTCCCCCTGACAATCTCCGGGCCGGAGGGCTTCGAGACCTTCACGAACACCTTTGTGAAGGACGGAAAGCACACCCTTGAGGTCACCATCGCAAATGAGGGCAGCCAGACCATGAAGGCCGTGTCGGTGCGGCTCGAGCCCGGGGACTATGAAACCCTCAAGGAGGGAGCGTTCCTCGGCGACCTGGAGTTTGGAGACTTCGACTCCGCCGAACTTGTCTTCATCCCAAGGGCAAAGCGCACGCTCATCAGGTACACCATCTCATACACCCTTGGTGGGGAAAAATTCACGGTTGAGCGGGAGTACACCTACACCGCCAGGGGTGGCTCCAGCAGGTGGTGGCTCTACGGGCTCATCGCCCTTGCAGCAGGTGGCTACTATGTTAAGCGTCGCAAGGCTCGCGGTTAAGTTCATTCTCCACCGCCGCCTGCGCTCCTTCCTCACCACGCTCGGCATAGCCATAGGGGTGGCACTTGTCTTCAGCCTCGTCAGCATAAACCGGGGATTTGTCCAGTCCGTCACGGAGCTCGTCAGCAGCCTGGGGGACAACTTTGCAATAGTCCTCCCGAAGACGGCTTCATTTGTTGGCAGGTCTGCATACTTTACCCAGCGGGAGATTGATGCGGTGGAACGGCTGCCATATGTCAGGATTGCGGTGGGCGGATTCGGCACCATCCTTCCCGTAGAGGTGAGGGGAGAGGAGCTGTTCCTCACGGTCCGCAGCGGGGAGCCCGACAAGATGTCCGCACTCTTCAGCGAGATACAGGCATACGACTTTGACAAGGGCAGGGCAATAAAGGACGGTGAGAGGGGAGTGGTGGTCGTGGGGAACACCCTTGCCGACAGGTATCGCCTCTCGCCCGGGAGCAGGCTCCGCATTGCGGGCAGGGACTTCCGGGTCGTGGGTGTCATGAAGAAGGTGGGAAATCCGCAGCAGGACAACATAATAACCGCCAACATTGAGGACCTCTGGGACATAACGGGCGAGCGGGGCAAGTACCTGCTCATCTTCGTGAAGATGACGGAGCTCAACGAGGACGGGCTCAAGCGCGCGATAAAGAGGGTGCGCGGCAGGGACGATTTTGATGTCGAGACCCCCCAGAAGCTTGCCAACCGGCTGACATCCATAATCAGGATGATAAGTGCCTTCTTCATAGCGGTGGCATCCATAAGCATACTCGTCGGGAGCGTGGGCATCGCAAACACAATGTACGCCTCTGTGATGGAACGCACGAGGGACATAGGGATAATGAAGGCCGTGGGGGCCAGCAGGTCCGCGGTGGCGGCCATATTCATGATGGAATCCGGGCTCCTTGCGACTGTTGGAGGCATTGCAGGGACGCTTGTGGGGCTCGGGATAACCTGGGGGTTCAGCTACTATGTGAGCGCGACGGGGATACTCGCGAGCTTCGGTTACCCCCTCGAGTGGGGCGTGCTCCTTGCAACCCTGCTCGGCTCCTTCGCGGTGGGTGTGGTGGCGGGGCTCTTCCCCGCGCTCTATGCCGCGGGTCTTGAGCCCGTGCAGGCCTTGAGGAGGAAGATGTGATGGGCGGGAAACTCGGGCTGGTTGCGAAGTTTGTCATTCACCGCCGCCTGCGCTCCTTCCTCACCACGCTCGGCATAGCCATAGGCGTGGCCCTCATATTCAGCCTTGTCAGCATAAACAGGGGGCTGATGTCCGCAGTTGCCGAGCAGCTCGAGCAGATAGGGGGGGACATAATCACGGTGGTTCCGAAGTTCTCGGGTCCCCTCAGTTCCCAGCCCTTCTCCAATGAGGAGCTCGATGCGCTGAGGCGCCTCCCCTTTGTCAGGGATGTTGCGGGAATCTACAGCACAGTGCTGCCCGTCGAGCTCTCGGGGAGGACTGAATACCTCGCGATTTACGGGTACAGCCCGGAAGACATAACCAGGGTGATGAATGAGATACAGTCCTTCAGGGTGGAGAGGGGGAGGGAATTTCGCGAGGGCGAGAACCACAAGCTTGTCATCGGCTACCTCCTTGCGGACAGGTACAATCTCGGCCCCGGCAGCAGGCTCCGCATTGCGGGCAGGGACTTCCGGGTCGTGGGTGTCCTTGAGAAGATAGGGAACAGTGAGGACGATATGTCCATCAACGCGAATGTCGAGGATCTGTGGGAGCTCACAGGCGAGGACGGGACATACAACTACATAATGCTCACCGTGAGCGAGCCGAATGATGACCGCATAAAGAGGGAGCTGAAGAAGGTGAGGGGGCAGGAGGATTTTGACGTTTTCACGCCTGAAAGCTTCATGGAAAGGGCGGGTCAGGTCCTTGGCATAGTGAACGCGATATTCCTTGCGGTGGCATCCATAAGCATACTCGTGGGGGGAATAGGTGTCGCCAACACGATGTATATGGCGGTGTTCGAGAGGACACACGAGATAGGGGTGATGAAGGCAGTCGGGGCGAGCGAGCGGGATGTCCTCACCATCTTCCTCCTGGAGTCCGGGCTGCTGAGCCTCATTGGCGGGCTGTTTGGAATGGCCCTCGGGTGGGGCCTTGCGTGGGGCGTGGGCCACGCGGCCGCAACCTTTGGCGGGACGGAGTACCTCCACCCCGTGCTCTCCGCGGACATCTTCCTGCTGACTGCCGCCCTCTCCTTCGTGGTCGGCCTCCTCTCAGGCTTCTTCCCCGCCCGCTACGCCGCAGGGCTGGAACCCGTGGAAGCTCTGAGGTATGAGTAATTTAAACCCCTGCAGGGGATTTTTATCATGAGGCACGCCCGCCAGCTCGGGCTGGTTGACCAGGAGAAGCTCCGCAGGGCAAGGGTAGCCATAGCTGGAATGGGAGGGCTGGGCGTGCCAGCGGCAGTTTATCTGGCACTGGCAGGGGTTGGCAGGCTCATCATCATAGACAG
>WAMX01000029.1 GCA_015522095.1 Nanobdellati archaeon
GGATGTGGGTGTCAAGATAGTCCAGAAGATAAAGAAGCTCCACGATGAAGGGCTCAGCATGATGAGGACGGTGGCGGAGGTCGAGGGGCTGAAAAAAGGAGAAGAGATAAACTTCCTGTAAGGCATAAATACATTCGGGTGGAGTGGTTTTGTGGCAGGAGGCAAGGAGGTCATCGCCGCGCTGATATATGCCGCGGCGCTTGCGCTTTTCTACTTCAACCCCGTGACGTCATCGCCGGGCTACGGCTCAATGGTCGGGCTCGCCGCCATAGCGTTCCTCGGGGCAATGCTGCTTGTAGGGGGGCTGTCAGGCGTCCCTTCCTTCTACTTCCTTCCACTTCTCGGGCTGGCAGTCTTCGACCTCCGTGCGGTGGGGATTGTGGTGTTCATCCTGCTCGGAATGAAGTCTGTCAGCTCCGGGGGAGATAATATGGTCGTCCCGAAGGTGTCGGCGCTTGCAAGGCCTGCCTTTTCCGGCTACTCCCTCATGATACTGCTGTCCGTCGCGTTCATACTCCCGGGAATACAGTTCTCCATACCGGAGGGCGTGATGGGCTTCGCTTCAAGGATGCTTGTCCCCGCGATAGGCTGCGAGCTTGAGTACACAGGGCAGGAGTGCGTGGACCTCCTCGTGAGCAAGTCCATTGATGTTCAGTGCAAGGGTGATGCGACGTGCATCTCGCTGCTCAACAGCCAGCGCAGCACCCTCGAGGAGCGCACGCTCCAGCAGCTGAGCTCCCAGATACCGGGATTCTCCCTCGAGAATACGGTGGGAGAGTCCGTGCAGTCCGCCCTGAAGTCACAGATAGATGAGATGATAGCGCCCTACCAGAGGGCGTTCCAGTTCATAATGGCCGTGGTAATCTTCTCGGCATTCCAGTTCCTCCTCCTGCCATACACCATCCTGGCGGGGCTGGTCGCGGGAATTGTGCTGAGGCTTCTCATTGCGCTGGGGCTCGTCACAAAATCCACAAAGAAGGTGGACAAGGTCATATTCGAAGCCTGATCTTGCGGTTCTCAAGCTTCCCCGTGTGGAGGTTCACCCAGAGCTGCCGCCTCTTTGTGGTCCGGAAGAAGGCAAAGGGCATATAAACAAGCTCCTTGTCAACCGGCTTAAGCCCGAGGAGCTTGTAGAGTTTCTTGTCAGGCTCAACGAGGGGTTCCATTATCCTGCCCTCCGGAGGGACATTCACGACCTCGCCGTCAAATTCCTCGAGCTTCTCAGGGAACACCAGCCGGGGGTGATACACCTTCTCCTTGCGCCCCCTGACCCGGACAAGGCGGAGGTTCACGAGGCGGTTGAGCTGGAGCTTAACCATGCGGGGGTCCGCCTCGCAGCGCCTGGCAATTTCCTCAAGGGTTCCGGGACCGGTGAGTATGTGGGCGGCGAGGGGGCTGAGCTCTATTATCCGCTGGAGTCCCTTGGAGCCGGGAAGCTCGCCGAGTATTGCATCGAAGAGGAACTCCGTGGTCCCCTCCAGCCCGACGGCCTTTATGAGCCAGAAGGGCCAGTATACCTTCATCTTGAGCGCAAAGTCCTCCTTCTTGAAGAAGAGCTTCCGTTCAAGCTGGCCGCGGGCGAGCCGCTGGGCGCGCTCAAAGTCAATGCGCTCCACAACCACAGGTATGCGCTTCACGGCCTTCTCCTCGACGGGCTGCTCCTCTTCCTCCTTCGGCTCCTCCTGCTGCTGCGGGGGCTCCTCCTCCATGACTATGTTTGGTTTCTGGACTGCAAGGGTGCTCCTGCCCTCGTGCTGGCTCATGCGCGGGCGCGCCTGTATGAACGCCGTGCTCGTGGTTTCCCTGTCACCGACGATGCACTGCCCTGTCTTCAGGCCGCGGATGAATCCAACATTCCACTCCTTCGGCATCTGGGCGGGCATGCGGCTGCGCACGGACTTTATGTCATCCTCAAATACGAGCTGGTGGACCATCATTATGTCAAGCTGGCTGAGGACATCGCTGTTTATGGCGCTCGGCTGCTGCGTGGCGAGCACTATGGAGCAGCCGGGCTTCCTGCCCTGCTTCACATATTCAATCAGGCTGTCGCTTGCAGGCGTCCTGTGGTCCTTTGGGATCATGGTGTGGGCCTCGTCGATGAATATCCAGACGGGCGGGAAGGTTATGGACTGTCCCATCGCCTCGCGCCTGCTCTCAACCTTCCGCCTCTCAAGTGCCTTGCGGGCAAGTATCCCAACCACGAGCGCGGCCACGGGCTCCTCAAGGAAGGAGACATCCAGCACGGTCACCTTTCCCGGCTGGGCAAGGTATTCTATGGGCGTGGCCTTGTCACTGAAGATCCCCCAGTACTTGGCACTCTCAAGCCGGGATATAATGCCCCGGCGGGTCTGCTTGGAGAATCCCTTTTCCTTGCTCTGCAGCTCGGTGTCGTGGGAAATTACCCGTATCAGGTCGTCTATGGTGTACTGCTCTCCTGCCTTCTGGATGGCATTGTCTATGAGGAGGCCCGCGGGGGAAAACCTGTCCACACCGAAGGAGGCGGCCCAGTCTGCGGGCAGGAGCTCGCTGGGATGGATGGAAAAATATCCGTCAAAGGTCGCGGAAGGGAGGCGCTTTGCGCCCACGGGCACAAGCACGCGAACATTCTCAAACCCCCGGGGCTCGAGCCCCCATTCCCTGAGGAGCTCCACCTCCTTCTCCATCTTGTTAGGGCTTTTCATGCTCCAGAACACCCCTATGGGGTCGATGACTATGCTCGCAACCGCATCATTCTTCGCCGCAAGCTCCTCAATTATCGAGCCCATCGTGTAACTCTTGCCGGAGCCGCGGGCGCCGCACACAAACACAACATGCGGCTTTATTGAGTCTATGTAGAAGTCTTCCCCACCGTCAATGGTCCTGCCAACGAACAGGCTCTTCCCCATCCCATACCGCTTTAGCAGGCCCTTGCTCGCGCCGAAGACTATTGCCACGAAATAAAAGCCCTGCGAGAGTAAATATGGATTGCCCTTATAAATTTCCGTCAGAGGTTGGAGGGTGGAGGTTTATGAGGGGCAGAAAGTTGAGATTTCAAGGGTTTCACTGAAACACCCCCTCATCGATGAGCTCCCGGATATGGATGTGAAGTGCTGGCCGAGCATGCAGACCGCAGTCCTGCGCGCAAGGGGTGGCAGGTTCCTCACCTGTCCCGTCCATTACAGGTACTCAAAAATTGCCGAGACGGCAGGGGTCCCGTTCCCGCTCCTGAGCGTGGTGGGAGTATCGGAGTTTGAGGGGCAGATTCTCTTTGGGATACGGAGCGAGAAGGTCAGGTTCCCCGGAAAGATAGGAGGGGCGCCAGCGGGGCATGTTGATTACGGGCTGAGCCCGGAAGAGGCCATTGCAATGGAGCTTGAGGAAGAGCTGGGCGTGGGGGGCACATTCCGCATGATGGGCGTCCAGGCATCACCGCTCTACTTCAGCGTCATCTTCAGGGTGAAACTTGAGTCCGATGAGCTCCGCCCGAGCTGGGAGTGGAGCAACATAATGTGGGTCCAGAAGGAAGACCTTGCGGAATTCCTGATGAAGGAGAAGGAGCTCTTCACGCCCGCATTCGCCGCACCGTTCGTGCTTTTCCTCCCGGAGCGGGAGAGGAAGACAGTGCTTGAGGAAACAGGATGGCGGCTGTCATTCAGGAAGCTCGAGGAGCTGGACTTCAGCATCAGGCGTAGCCAAAGAACTTTCTCAGAATGGAGCCGTGGTCAAAGGCAAGCTCGGGCAGGGCGGTAACGGGGAACCACCTGACTTCCTCTATCTCGCGGCTTGCCCTGAGCTCGCCCCCCACAGGGACCGCGGAGAACACCACCGAAACAACCCTTCCCCGCGGGTCCCGGACCGGGTCGGACAGGACGCCCACCAGGCTCTCAAGCCGGACATCAAGTCCCGTTTCCTCCCTGACCTCGCGGACTGCCGCCTCCTCCACCGTCTCATTATCCTCCACGAAACCGCCGGGGAGCGCCCACATCCCCCTGAACGGCTCGAAGGCCCTGCGCACAAGCAGGACTTTCCCGTGCTCCACCACGATGACATCCGCCGCAAGCTTCACAGTAGCAGGATGCGACAGAGTTAAAATACATTGCAGGTAGGATTGGCGTGCTGGTGGAGAGGATAGAGGACGAGCTGAAGGGAAAGCTGGAGAAGCTCTCGGGAGAGAAGGTCTTTCTTGACATCGGGAAGTTTGGCGATCTCTCAACACCTCTTGCAATAAAGGTGGGAAAAAGGGCGGGCAGGGACCCATCAGAGCTTGCAGAGAGGTGGGCGGAGCAGGTGGATGTGGATGGTGTGAGGGTGGAAGCCGTGAA